>DASZSH010000229.1:0-8869 GCA_035548755.1 Devosia sp. | reverse complement strand
GGATCGGCGGATAGCCGCTGCCCGGCGGCGCGGTAAAGCAGTAGGAGAAGGACGAGACGATCCGCTGTCCGGCCTCGTGGCTGAAATAGACGTTGACCCGCTTGCCGGTGTTGAGCGCCAGCACGCGCAGGTCGTCGATGCCGTGCGTGTGGTCGGCGTGCTCGTGGGTGTAGAAGACCGCGTCGACCCGGTCGACATCGGCGCTCAGCAGCTGCTCGCGCAAATCGCAGCCCGTGTCGATGAGGATGCGGGTCGGCTCGCTATCTCCCGTCCAGCCCTCGATCAGGAGGCAGCAGCGGCGCCGGCGGTTCTTCGGATTGCTGGGATCGCAGGCGCCCCAGTTGCCGCCGATCCGCGGCACTCCGCCGACGAGCCGCACCCCAGGATCGTCGCCACGATGCGGGTCGCTTCGGCCATCAGCGCGTCGCCTTGGAAAAGAGCCGGTAGAAATTCTCGGTGGTGGTGCGGCCGATCTCCTCCAGGCTGACGCCGCGGATTTCGGCGAGTCTTTCCGCGGTGTGGCGCACGAAGGCAGGCTCGTTCGACTGCCCCCGGTGGGGCACCGGCGCAAGATAGGGTGCGTCGGTCTCGACCAGGATGCGGTCGGCGGGCGCGAACCCCGCGACCTCCTGGATCGTCGCGGCGTTCTTGAAGGTCAGGATGCCCGAGAACGAGACGTACCCCCCGAGCGCCAGCCCGCGCCGCGCCAGCTCGATCCCCGACGAAAAGCAGTGCAGCACGAACGGAAATGCGCCCGTGCCGCTCTCGTCTTCGAGGATCGCGGCGATGTCGTCGTCGGCCTCGCGGGCGTGGATCACCAGCGGCAGCCCGGTTTCGCGCGCGGCGGCGATGTGCCGGCGGAAGCCCGTGGCCTGTGCCGCGTAGTCGCCCTCATAGTGGTAGTCGAGCCCCGCCTCCCCGATCGCGACGCAGCGGGGGTGCGCCGCGAGCCGCACAAGGTCCGCGGTCGTGATCTCGGGCTCCTCGTGCGCATGGTGAGGATGCGTCCCCACCGAGCACCAGACCCGGTCATGGGCCTCGGCGATTGCCTTGACCTCATCGAACCGATGCACGCGCGTCGAGATGGTGACCATCGTGTCCACCCCGTTGGCCGCGGCGCGGGCCAGCACGCCCGGCCGATCCGCGGCGAGCTCGGGGAAATCGAGATGGCAGTGGCTGTCGACCAGCACGATCAGCCCGCCTTGCCGGCCTCGAACTTGCGGAACACCGGCTCGGGCGCCGGCAGCGCCGTCCCCGCCGCGAGGAAGCGATCGGGATCGAGCGCATGCGCAAGCATCCGTTCCCCGGCAGGCACGGCCAGCAGATCGAGGATCTTGCCCGCCGCTGCCGGCACGAACGGCTGCGCCGCGATGGCGCAGCGGCGCACCACGTCGGCCGTCGTTGCGAGGATCGCGCCCATGCGCGCGAGGTCGCTCTTTTTGCCCCAGGGCGCCTGGTCCGCGAAGTAGAGGTTGGCGGCGCTCAGGGCTGCGACCAGCTCCGCCGCCGCCTCGTGCAGCAGCTCGGTCGCCATGGCGCCCTCCATCCGCTCGATCGAGGTGATGGTCTCGCTGACGACCTTGGCGTCCTCGGCCGAACCCTCCTGCCGCGGCGGCAGCCGGCCGCCGAAGTTCTTTTGGATCATGGCCAGCGAGCGCTGCGCGAGATTGCCGAAATTGTTGGCGAGCTCGGCATTGTTGCGGAGGATGAATTTCTCGCGTCCCCAGTCGCCGTCCTGCCCCCAGGAGATTTCGCGCAGGCAGTAGAAGCGCACCGGGTCCGTCCCGAACTCCTCCACCACCGCGAAGGGATCGACCACGTTGCCCAGCGACTTGCTCATCTTCTTGCCCTCGGAGGTGAGGAAACCGTGGGCGAAGACGCGGTGCTGCACGGGCAGGCCCGCGCTCATCAGGAAGGCCGGCCAGTAGACCGTGTGGAAGCGGATGATGTCCTTGCCGATGACGTGGAGGTCGGCCGGCCAGAACTTCCGAAACTGCGCGCTCTTGTCGTCGGGGAAACCGACGCCGGTGATGTAGTTGGTGAGCGCGTCGATCCACACATACATCACGTGTCCCGGCGCATCCGGCACGGGAATGCCCCAGTCGAACGTCGTTCTCGAGATCGAGACGTCCTCGAGCCCGCGCGACACGAACGAGACGATCTCGTTGCGGCGCTCCTTGGGGGCGATGAACTCTGGATCGGACTCGTAGAGCTTGAGCAGCCGGTCCTCGAACGCCGAGAGGCGGAAGAAGTAGCTCGGCTCCTCCACCCATGTGGCCTCGGCGCCCGACGGCGCGTAGTGCTTGCCGTCCGTGCCGACGGTCAACTCGCCTTCGTCGAAATACGCCTCGTCGCGCACCGAGTACCAGCCCTTGTAGGTCGACTGGTAGATGTCGCCGGCCTTCTCCATCCGCCGCCACAGCTCCTGGCTCGACGCGTAATGTTGCGGCTCCGTCGTGCGGATGAAGCGGTCGTTGGAGATGTTGAGCTTCCCCGCCAGCTCCTTGAAGCGCGCGGAATTGCGGTCGGCAAGCGCCCGGGTGGTGAGCCCCTCGCGTTCGGCGGTCTGCACCATCTTGAGGCCGTGCTCGTCGGTGCCGGTGAGGAAGAACACCTCGCGTCCTTCGAGCCGCCGCCAGCGCGCGATCGCATCGGTGCCGATCATCTCGTAGGCGTGCCCGATATGGGGGTCGCCGTTGGGGTACGCGATGGCGGTCGTGAGGTAGTAGGCGTTGCGGGTCATTGCACCGGGGCGAGGAGATGGGTCTGAGCGTGCCGCCTGATTGCGTCCATGACGGAAATCAGCGTCTGCCTGGCGTCGAGGTTGTATTCCTCGGCGTCGGCAAACAGGGCGGTGGCCTTGTCCCATAGCGTCGTGGCCGAGGCAAGCCGGGCTTTCCGCCCCGAAAGCGCCGCCTGCCGGGCTTCGCCGGCGATCCAGTCCTGCGCCATCTCGCGGGCAAAGGCGTAGGCGGCGCCCTCCTTGTCAGCGGCGAGCTGGTCGGCAATGGCCAGATGGACGGCCGAAGCGCCGGCCCCGGGAGCCGTCAGCCAATCGTGCAGCGCCGTCAATGCTTCGTTTTCGCCAAGCGCCAAAGCCTCATAGGCGCGCCTTGGGCGTCCTCCCGCGAGGGCCAGCGCCTGATCGATCCCCGGCATTTCGCCCACGACGCGCCGCACCTCTTCATCGCTCAGCGGCCGCAGCGCCACTTGCTGCGTCCTCGACTTGATGGTGGGCAGCAGGCCCCCTGGCCGGTGCGAGACCAGAAGGAACAGCGTGTCGGGCGGAGGTTCCTCGAGTATCTTGAGCAGGGCGTTCGAGGACGACGGATTGCAGTCGTCGATCGCATCCACGATCACCACGCGATGTCCGGCCCGCCCGCGCGTCAGGCGCGATTCCCCGATCAGGTCGCGGACGTCCTCGACGCGGATCTGGGTGTAAAAGCCCCGGCCCGTTTCCCTGGGCGCCCGGCGCAGCACGCGCAGATTGGGGTATGCTCCGGCCGCCACCTGCGCGGCGATGTGTGCGGGGTCTTCGTCGCTGGTCCGGGCAAAGATCTGGCGCGCGATCTCGAAAGCGAGCGTGGCCTTGCCGATGCCACGCGGGCCGTGCAGCAGAATTCCGCCGGGCAGGCGCGCGGCCTTTAGGGCCGCCTCGATGATGCCTCTGGCGTTGCCGTGACCGAGCACTTCGGCCCGCGTTTCGGGCAGTGGCACACCCTCGAGCTGGTCGGGCTCGCGAACGTCTTCGCTCTCGGTCACGCCGTCTGCTCGACGCTGAGCTCAGGGAAGCGGCGCAGCAGCAGGTCCCAGATTTCCTGCCCCAGAGCGTCTTCGGTCTGGTTTGCCGGGATGACGACGCAGCGATCCGGATTGTTCCGCGCGATCGCAAGGAACGCCTCGCGCAATCTTCGGTGCCAGTCCAGATCCTCCTTTTCGAAGCGGTCGCCGGTGTCAGCCAGAACGGGCTCCGTTTCGCGCGCCAGAACGCGTCGGAAGGCGGCTTCGGGATCCATGTCGAGAATGATCGTCAGGTCGGGTCGGTGGCCGTTCAGAGCGAGAATTTCGAGGGCGTCGATGAGCTTGACGTCGACGCCGCCCGTGAGCCCCTGATAGGCGCGGGTGGAATCCGCGAACCGGTCGGAAATCACCCAGCGGCCGGCATCGAGATTGGGGGCGATCAGCTCATTGACGTGGTCGAGGCGCGCGGCGGCAAACAGCACGGCCTCTGCGCCCGGCCCCCAGCTCTCCGACCGTCCCTGCAGGATGAAGGCCCGCACCGCTTCGGCCTTGGGCGTTCCGCCCGGCTCGCGCGTGCGAACGGCGGGGATCGACCGCTGGGCGAGCAGGGCCAGCAACCGCTTGACCTGCGTGGACTTGCCCACGCCCTCGCCTCCTTCGAAGGTGATGAACCGGGCGCGGGCCGGACTGCGATCCAGCATCAGGGAAGCCAGCCCAGCAGGAGTTGCTTGGCCGCGTCCGCCGAGCGGCGGATGAGGTTCCCCGGCTCGACGGCCTCCTCGGCATAGAGCGGGGCGCTCTGCACCTCCTTGCCGCCGCAGAAGACGTGGAGCTTGGCAACCTCCTGTCCCGCCTCCACCGGCGGTCGCAGGGGGCCGCGATAGGTGACCGTCGCCGTTGGACAGTTTTCCACGCCCTTTGGCACGAACAGGTCGATCTTGCCCTTGCCCACCAGCCCCACGCTCCCCTTGTCGCCCCCAAAGACATTGGCGTAGGCGACGATCTTGCCTTCCGGAAACACCGGGATCAGCTCGAATCCCCGCATGCCCCAGGTGATGAGCTTGCGCGCCTCCTCGGCCCGCTCCTTCATCGAGCTCAGTCCATGCAGAACCGCAATGAGGCGCCGTCCGTCATTGGGCGCCGAAACCACCTCGCCATAACCCGATTGGTCGGTGTGTCCGGTCTTCAGTCCATCAACGCCGATGCCCACTTCGAGCAGCGAGTTGCGGTTCATCTGCCGGATCTTGTTCCAGGTGAACTCCGGCATCGAAAAGATCGGATAGTACTCGGGAAAAGTCTTGATGATGTAGCGGCTGAGCGTCGCCAGATCGTGAGCCGTCGAGTACTGGTCGGGATCGGGCAGGCCCGTCGCATTGGTGAAATGCGAGTTGGTGAGGCCGATCTGCTTGGCCAGCTGATTTTCGATGTTGGCGAAGGTCTGCTCGGTGCCGCCGATCCCCTCGGCGAGCGCGATTGCCGCATCATTGCCGGATTGGATGATCACCGACTTGACGAGGTCTTCCACGCGAATCTTGGAATTGAGCACGGCGAACATCGTGGAGCCGCCCGATGCGGCTCCGCCGTCGCGCCAGGCGTGCTCGGAGATGAAGAACTCGTCGTCGAGGCTGAGCTTCTTCTGCTGCAGATAGGTGAAGACCACCGCCAGCGTCATCAGCTTGGCCATGCTCGCCGGTTCGAGCCGGTCGTCGGCGTTCTTGCTATAGAGGATCGAGCCGGTCTCGTAGTCCATCAGGACGGCGAATTTGGCCTTGGTGTCGAACTGCTGGGCGAGCGCCGGCATCGCCGCTGCAAGGCTCATGATCGTTGCCAGCACTATGGTGCCCCAGCGCAGCTGCATTTCCCCGTCGGGCGCGGCGGGCGCCCCTCGATTGGCATCGCCCCGACTAATAGAGGACGAGTCCGGTCAGGCCAAGCTGATGTGCCATGGCGAGCACGTCCGCCCGCGCCACGCCGGGCTTAAGATGTGTCAATGTCAAACGTGTGGCCGATCCGGCCCCTGTCTCGAGGGCATCCTCGTCCACCGCGCCCAGCATGGCAAACGACTCGCTGACGGTCCGGGCCGCCGCCGGATCGCGGAAAATCCCAAGCTCCAGATCGATCCTGCGCGCATCCTCGTCCACGGTGGCCTTCCAGGGGTCGAGCGCCTGGGCGCGCGTGGCCATGGCGGTCGCTGCCTCCACTGCGGCGTTCACGTCCCGGCTGCTCTGCGGGCTTTCGGCATATCCGAACAGGCCGATGATGTCGCCCACGATCCCGCCCGAGAACGGATCGCGGCGTGGCGCGGTATGCGATACCGGCCGGCTTGGCGGCGTGTCGGCGAGGGCGACGCGGGTCGACCCCTGTTCGAAGGGCGTCGTGGTGTCGACGGAGGCCATCAGCATGCGGCTGTCGTCTCCGTTCAGCGGCGCCGGCCCCACATAGGCGATCCGCACCTGGGCGCTGCCCTTATTGACGAAGCCGAGGACGGACGCCGCCTCGTAGCTCAGATCGGCCACCCGTCCCTGCAGATAGGGGCCGCGGTCGTTGACGCGAACGAGCACCGAGCGGCCGTTTTCGAGATTGGTCACGCGCGCATAGGAGGGGATCGGCAGCACCGGGCTTGCCGCGGTCAGATAATAGGCCCCGAAGATTTCGCCATTGGCGGTGCGTCGGCCATGGAAGTCCTGCCCGTACCAGGAGGCCTCGCCGGTCGCGACATAGCCGGGCCCGTCCACCGGCGTATAGACCTTGCCAGCCACGACGTAGGGGTCGTTGGGAAGGTAGCGCCCGCCCCCATGCGGCGGGTATTTTCCGGTATAGACGCGCGGAGAAACGGCGACGCCGAACTCGCGCGAGGTGAACGCCTTGCGCTTTACCCCGCTATGGTTGGTCGCGCATGCCGCAATCACCGGCGCCAACACAACCATCAGCGCCAACAGGCGCCAACCCCGCAACGCGACTGGCAACGACACACCTCAACCGATGAGGCGATATTTTAGCAACAGTCCCAATGACTTCGGCGGCAATCGCCGATCTTGGTTTCGGCCCGGTTAATTTGCATCAAATTGCACGTGCGCCGGTCCCCGCCCACTTCCGAAGGGCCGCATTCACCCGCTCCGGATTTTCGAGCAGGGCGAAGTGTCCAGCCCCGGGGATGACCTCGAGACGGCTTCCGGCGATGGCATTGTGCATTTCGCGAGCCGCATCGGGCGGAGTGATCTCGTCGGCCTCCCCCACGACGATGAGCGTCGGAACGCCGATCGAGCCGAGCAGCGGCCGGGAGTCGGGACGGTCGATGATCGCGAGCTGGTGGCGAACATAGACCTCCGGGCCGTTGGCTTCGGCCATGGCCCGATGGATGGCGTAGAGGCGCGAATCCGACTGGTTCTCGGGATGCACCGAGCTGGCGAACGACTGTTCGATGACCAGACCGAACTTGCCCGCGCGGGCATGCTCGATGCGCCGGCGGCGCACCTCCGTGGCGTCCGCCGTATCGGGCCGCGCCGTCGTGTCGATCAACAGCAGACTGCGAACGCGCTCCCGCGCCTGCCTGAGCAGCTCGAAGCTCAGGTACCCGCCGAACGAAAAGCCGCCAAGGGCAAACTCCGCCGGCGCGCCGGCAAGGATATTCGCAGCGATGGCCGCCACGCCCTCGCCTTGAAGGTGATTTGCGATCATCACCGGGCCGTGCGGCCATAAGGCGGGCATCGCCTGGGCAAAGACTCGGGCATCGGCATTGAGGCCCGGAACGAGCAGGATCGGCAGCATTGGCAGCCCTTCGGAATCGGATTTCGCATCCCTGCCCTAACGCAAAAAGCCATGGCTTGTCCGCGCTCTGGCATTCATATAAAGATATCTTTATATCCCTCGTCCACGTATCAGCTGTGCGCTGCGCCTTTCGCGCGTCGCAGGAGGACAAGACGCCGCCATGAGCCTGAACCTGCCGCCCCGCAACGACGCCCGGGCCGCCCTCGCCGCGGCGGCCGCCGAACGCATCCTCGTGCTCGACGGGGCCATGGGGACCATGATTCAGCAGCTCAGGCTCGACGAGGCCGGCTATCGGGGCGAGCGATTCAAGGACTGGATCAAGGATGTCCGCGGCAACAACGACCTGCTGGTGCTGACCAGGCCTGAGGCGATCCGCGACATCCATCTGCGCTACTTTCTCGCGGGCGCGGACATCTGCGAGACCAATACCTTCTCTTCAACCTCCATCGTGCAGGCCGACTACGGGATGGAGGCCCTCGCCTACGAGCTCAACGTCGCGGGCGCGACCCTGGCGCGCGAAGCGGCGCAGATCGCTCAGGATCGCGACGGGCGTCGCCGCTTCGTGGCGGGCGCGCTCGGGCCGCTCAACAAGACCGCCTCGATGTCCACGGACGTGAACAATCCGGGGGCGCGCAACATCACCTTCGACCAGATCGCGCAGTCCTACGCCGAGGCCATCAACGGGCTGATCGATGGCGGCGCGGACCTTCTGCTGTTCGAGACCATCACCGACACGCTCAACACCAAGGCGGGAATCTTTGCCGCCCAGACGATCTTCGCCGAACGTGGTTTCGAGCTGCCGATCATGATCTCGGGGACGATCACCGATCTCTCGGGGCGCACATTGAGCGGGCAGACTCCGACGGCATTCTGGTACTCGGTGCGGCATGCCAGGCCCTTCACCATCGGGCTCAACTGTGCGCTCGGGGCCAACGCCATGCGACCCCACATCGCCGAGCTCAGCGACGTCGCCGACACCTTCATCATGGCCTATCCGAATGCTGGGCTGCCGAACGAATTCGGCGGCTACGACGAGAGCCCCGAATTCATGGCGCGCCAGCTCGACGTGTTCGCGCGCGAGGGCCTGGTCAACATCATCGGCGGCTGCTGCGGCACGACGCCCGATCACACTCGCGCCTTCGCCGAAGTCGCCGCCCGGCACAGGCCGCGCAAGGTGCCTGCCGTTCCCACCCAGTTGCGCCTGTCGGGGCTCGAGCCTTTCACGCTGACGCCCGAAATCCCCTTCGTGAATGTCGGGGAGCGCACCAACGTCACCGGCTCGGCCCGCTTCCGCAAGCTCATCACGGCCGGAGACTACGCCGCGGCCCTCGAAGTGGCGCGCGAGCAGGTGCAGAACGGC
>DASZSH010000228.1:0-19783 GCA_035548755.1 Devosia sp. | reverse complement strand
GTTCCGCGCCGGCGCCCAGCGGTGGTGGCGGTACATGCAGGCGCGGAACGAGCTGAGGCTGCCGATCGCCGGGACATGACCGTTACGTGGAGGTTACGCATCCGCAACCGGGCTGAGGGGTTTGCATTTTGCCGGACAGGGAAGCATACCCGCACGGGGATGAAGCGTGGTTTGCCGCGTTTCGCGCCGGACGGCCAACGGCAGCTTCCCCGTGAAACGCCCGATGGAGATGGCAATGCGCGAATGGTGGCGCGGCGGGGTGATCTATCAGGTCTATCCACGCTCGTTCCAGGACAGCAACGGAGACGGGGTAGGAGATCTGGCCGGCATCATGCGGCGGCTCGACCACATTGCCTCGCTGGGGGTGGATGCGGTCTGGCTGTCGCCGATCACGCAATCGCCGCAGGCCGACATGGGCTACGATGTTTCGGACTACAAGGACGTGGACCGGCTGTTCGGCACACTCGAGGATTTCGACGCGCTGGTCGAGCGGGTGCATGCGCTGGGGCTCAAGGTCATCATGGATCAGGTGCTGAGCCACACCTCCGACAAGCATCCCTGGTTTCGCGAAAGCCGGCTCAGCCGCACCAATGCCCGCGCCGACTGGTATGTATGGGCCGACCCCAAGCGCGACGGCACGCCGCCCAACAACTGGCCGAGCGTGTTCGGAGGACGCGCCTGGGAGTGGAACCCCAGCCGCGGGCAGTATTACTTCCACAACTTCCTGATCGAGCAACCGGACCTCAACTTTCACAATCCCGACGTGCAGAACGCAGTTCTGGACGTGCTGCGGTTCTGGCTGGAGCGTGGCGTGGACGGCTTCCGGCTGGATACGGTGAACTACTACTTTCACGACAAGCAGCTGCGAAGCAATCCCGCCGCGCGCCGGCCCCGGCATCTGCCCTATGCCGTCAACCCCTACGACATGCAGGAGCACAGATACTCCAAGAGCCAACCGGAGACGGTGGAGTTTCTCAAGCGCATCCGCCAGCTCATGGACCAGTTCCCAGGCACTACGACGGTGGGCGAGGTGGGCGACAGCCATATCGGCCTGCGCCTGATGGGGGAATACACCTCGGGCGGTGACAAGCTGCACATGGCCTATACGTTCGACATGCTGGGGCAGGAGTATTTCGCCGAGCATTTCCGCGGCAAGATGCAGCGCTTCTTCAATGCCAGCGCGGACGGATGGCCGTGCTGGAGTTTCTCCAACCACGACGTGGACCGGCATGTCAGCCGCTGGATGGAACATGCGCTCGACCAGAAGGCCCTGGCACGCCAGTCGATCGCCCTTCTGATCGCGCTGCGCGGGTCAATCTGCGTCTATCAGGGCGAGGAGCTGGGGCTGCCGCAGGCCGACCTGCTTTTCGAAGAGCTGACTGATCCGCCCGGCATTCGCTTCTGGCCGGAATATAAGGGGCGCGACGGCGAGCGTACGCCGATTCCGTGGGAAGGCGGAGAAAGTCCCAATGCCGGGTTCAGCACGGGCAAGCCCTGGCTGCCGGTGAAGGCGGAACACGCCGCGCTCAACGTTGCGGCACAGAACGCCGATCCGGACTCAACGCTCAACTACTACCGACGGGTTCTCGCGGTGCGGCGCGCGCATCCAGGACTCATCGAAGGGGATATCGAATTCTTCAAGTGCAACGAGCCGGTGCTGGCGTTCCGCCGCGAGGGGCCGGGCGAGAGCCTTGTGTGCATCTACAATCTGTCACCGCGTGCCGTGCGGGTAACGGTCCGGGGCGAAGCGGAGCCGCTGCTCGCCGAAGCGGCCGAACGGCGGAAGGAGAGGCTCATGCTCGGCCCAAGCGGCTTTGCGATCCTGGCCGAGACGGCGGGGCGGCTCGATGTCGAGTTCAAGGGACGGGGGAAGAGCGCGGCCAAGGCATAAGCGCTTGCTCTTGCCCGAAAAGCGCGCGGGCGCCGAGCGTCCGCGCCTCAGGGGGTTCAGCCGTTCCGCATGGAGTCGATCAGACGGAGCGTGTCTGGATCGTAGAACGCCGTCACGCTGCCTTTGCCATCCTGGTAGATGACCTTGATGCAGTTGTTCCACTGATCCACGCTCTGCACGGTCCGGCCGGCAAAGGCCCTGGAGTGAACGAGCTGATCGGCAGACTGCTGGAAGAGATCGGCCTTTTGCGCGCCGCCGGTATTGCACATCGGCACGCCGCCGGCAGGAGCGGCGGCGAAAGCGGGCGCAGCGGCAACACCCGCCGCAGCAACAGCCATGGCGAGCGCAAGGCAGGAGAGGTACTTCATTTCTAACTCCGGTTCTTGTTCGGGAGGAACACGGAGCATCTCGCCGCGAGACGGCTCAGCGCGCCAGTTACAAGCGCGTGCGCTCAGTTAAATCGAGGCAAGGACGCGGACAGGATATTCACGCGCCCGCGAGGCCGTTGGGATCAGTCGGTCGGGACTTCGGCCAGGGTGTCGGGGTCGTAGAAGCGCATGACTTCGTGGCCGTTCTCATTGACGAAAGTCTGTAGACAGCCGTTCCACAAACGCGTGTTGTGAGCATCGATGCCATTGGCCCGCAACCGCTGTTCCAGCGAGGCGAGGACATCGTTCTCGGTGATGATGACCCTGCCCTTGCTGTCCTTGATGCCGAAGATGGGCGGGTCGCACATGGGTACGGCAAAGGCCGCGGATGCGGGCAGGACCAGCAGCGCGGCGAGGCCCAGGGGGATGAGCTTGTTCATGGTGTCGATCGGCAGAGCCGCCTCCATTCAAGGGTGGTACGCACCCGCCGGCCGGTCAGTTCACCGGAACTTCGGCGTAGGTGTCGGGATCGAAGAAGCGCATCACGTCGTGCCCGCGTGCATCGCGCACGAAGGTCTGGATGCAACCGTTCCAGAAGCGGGTGTCATGGGCATCGATGCCGAGGCTATGGAGCTGACGTTCGGCCTCGCGGCTGACCTCCTGCTCGGAATAGAGAAACCTGCCGTGGGCATCAAGCTTGGTGAAGTCGGGGCCATCGCACATTGGGACCGCGAGGGCGGGGCCTGCGACGAGCGCGGCCAGCACAGCGATGGGGAGCGTCAGCTTCATCATGCAACCGGCAGCGCCGTCTCTACGAGTCTCGCCCAGTAGCTCACGCCGACCGGGATGATCTCATCGTTGAAGTCGTAAGTGTCGGTATGAAGGCCGCTCGAGGGGCCGTTGCCGAGGAAGATGTAGGCGCCGGGGCGAGCCTGAAGCATGTAGGCAAAATCCTCGCCACCCATGGTGCCGTCGGCATCGGCATCGACGCGCTCGGCTCCGGAGACGCCGCGCGCGACCTCGGCGGCAAAGGCCGTCGGGCCGGGGGCGTTGACGGTCACCGGGTAGCCGTTGCGATAGTTGATCGAGGCGGTTGCCCCGAAGGTCGACACGATGCCGTTGGTCACTGTGCGCAGCCGCTCTTGCATGAACGCGCGAATGCCCTCATCGAGCGTGCGCACGGTTCCGGTCAGCTTCACCGTGCGCGGGATCACGTTGAAGGCCTGGCCGGCTTCTAGCATGGTTACGGAGAGTACGGCCTCCCGCATCGGATCAAGATTGCGCGATACGATCGTCTGAAGGGCAAGGATCAGCTGCGCCGCGATAACAATCGGATCGACGGTGTTCTGCGGGATTGCGGCATGGCCGCCTTTGCCCTCGATGGTGATCTGGAATTCGTCCGTGGCCGCCATGATGCCGCCCTCGCGGATGCCGAACTGCCCGGCGGGAAGGCCGGGAAGATTGTGCAGGCCGTAGAACTCTTCGATGCCGAAGCGCTCGACGAGGCCGTCCTGCAGCATGGCCTTGCCGCCCGCGCCGCCTTCCTCGGCTGGCTGGAAGATGAGCACGGCGGTGCCCGCGAAGTTGCGCGTTTCGGCAAGGTAGCGGGCGGCGCCCAGAAGCATCGCCGTATGCCCGTCATGGCCGCAGGCGTGCATCTTGCCGCTCACCGCCGAGGCGTATGGCTTGCCGGTGCGCTCGGTGAGGGGAAGGGCGTCCATGTCGGCGCGCAGCCCGATGACCCGGCCGGCGCCGCCGTTGCGGCCCCGGATCACGCCTACAACGCCCGTCCGGCCGATGCCGGTCACGACCTCGTCGACGCCGAAGCTGCGCAGCAGGTCGGCGACACGGCCCGCCGTCCGCTGCACGTCGTAGAGCAGCTCGGGGTTACGGTGAAAGTCCTGCCGCCATTGGGCGATCTCGCGCTGGAACTCGGCGACGCGATTGATGACAGGCATGAGAAACTCTGCTGCTAAAGGGACAATGTGCCGGTTTGCGGTGGAATCCGTCAACCCTTGACGGCGCTTTCCGCCATTGCCATAGCCCGGATGCCGCTGCCAAGGGCGGCCTTTCTCACCGGACCAGCTCCATGTTCGAAACCCTGCAGAAGGCCACGCTCGACAAGATTTTCGTGCTGATGGCCGAGTACGCCGCCGATCCCCGCAGCAACAAGATCGACCTGGGCGTGGGTGTGTACAAAGACGAGAAGAACAACACCCCGATCATGTCGGCGGTGCGCAAGGCCGAACAGCGTATCCACGATACCGCGACGACCAAGACCTACAAGGGCGTGGTGGGGAACAAGGAATTCTCCGCCGCGATCGTCGATCTTGCCCTGGCCGGCGCGGCGGACGCCTCGCGCATCCGCTGCGTCAACGGCGCCGGCGGGACCGGGGCGCTGATGATCCTGATGTACGTGCTGGGGCGGGCGCGGCCGAAGGGCAAGATCTATATCTCCGATCCGAGCTGGCCGAACCATTGGCCGCTCGCCGACAATGCCAACCTCACGGCGGTCACCTACCCCTACTTCGATCCGAAGTCGCGGTCGGTGAATTTCGAGGGGATGATGCAGGTGGTCGACTCGCTCACCAGCGACGATATCCTGCTTCTGCACGGATGCTGCCACAATCCGACGGGTGCGAACCTGACTCCGGCGCAGTGGGACCGCGTGGTTGCGAGCCTCAAGCGCAGCGGCGCGTTCCCGCTGGTCGACCTTGCCTATCTGGGGTTCGGGGATGGCATCGAGCAGGACGCCTATGGCGTGCGCAAGATCGCCTCATCCCTGCCCGAGACGATGATCGCGTTTTCCGCAAGCAAGAATTTCGGGCTCTATCGGGAACGGACGGGCGTGGCCATCGCCATCGCCAGGGATGCGGCGACGGCCGACATCGTTTCGAGCCAGATGCAGAACGTGATCCGCGGGACGATCTCGCAAACGCCGGACCACGGCGCCGAGATCGTCAGGGTGATCCTCGAGGACAAGGCGCTGAGGGCTGAGTGGGAGGCGGAGCTCACGCAGATGCGCGAGCGTATGAAGCGGCTGCGGGTCAAGCTCGCCGAGGCCATCCGGCGCAAGTCCAACAGCAAGGACTTCGATTTCATCGCCGAGCATTCGGGAATGTTCTCGCTGCTGGGCTTGCCGCAGGCGGCGGTCGAAAAGCTCAAGACGGCGGACGGCGTCTATATGATCAATGACAGCCGGATCAATGTGGCGGGCATTCCCGAGGACCGGGTGGACGAGCTGGCGGAGTATCTGATTCAGGCGGCGGGGTAGTCTTGGAGGAAGGGGGACGAGGATGGCTGACCTAATCGCGAATGAGCGCATCAAACTCGTCGCGAGCGCATTTGACAGGCTGTCGACGACCCTGGCGGGCATAGGGGTCATCACACCCTTCGTGACCCTTGTCTATGGCAGCGGAACCATCAGCCTGGCACCACAATTCTCGGCGGTTGCCGCCGCCTGTTGGCTTATGGCCGCCCTGAGCCTACATTTGCTGGCGCAACAGGTACTGGGAGCGTTGAAAGATGACCGCTCTTGAGTGGTTTGCAGCCGCGGGAATGCCGCTAATCATCGTCCTGTTCGCCTACGGGGGTCTCAGGTTGTTCCAATGGGACCTCAAACGCCGCGATCGGATGCATCCGGGCGAGTAGGCCAATCCCTTTGCCGCTGGACTATTTTGCCCCGGCGGGACCTTTCCCGCGGAGCGGGAATTGCCTATCTACGGGCTAGAGATACCAAGAGATTCCTGGAGAGGACCCATGCAATTCTTCGCTGACACGGCAGAGATCGAAGACATCAAGAAACTCAACGACATGGGCCTTCTCGACGGGGTCACGACCAACCCCTCCCTGATCGCCAAGTCCGGCCGCAACATCAAGGAAGTGGTCAAGGAGATCTGCGGTATCGTGGCGGGGCCCGTCTCGGCGGAGGTCGCCTCGACCGATTTCGACTCGATGATGGCCGAGGGCCACGTGCTCGCCAAGCTTGCGGACAATGTCGCGGTCAAGGTGCCGCTGACGGTCGATGGCCTCAAGGCATGCCGGAAGCTGAGTTCGGAAGGCATCAAGGTCAATGTCACGCTCTGCTTTTCTCCGAACCAGGCGTTGCTCGCGGCCAAATGCGGCGCGACCTACATCTCGCCCTTCGTCGGCCGGCTCGACGACATCAACCTCGAGGGCATGGAGCTCATCGAGCAGATCCGCCAGATCTACGACAATTACAGCTTCACGACGCAGATTCTTGCTGCCTCGATCCGGTCGCCCAACCACGTGACGCAGGCGGCGCTGGCCGGCGCCGACGTGGCGACGATCCCGCCGGCCGTGATCTACAAGCTTGCCGATCACCCGCTCACCAAGACCGGCCTGGAGAACTTCGTGAAGGACTGGAAGTCGACCGGCCAGTCGATCGTCTAGATGGCGGATGCTGAAATCGCCGCGGCCGTGAAGGCCGCTCTGGCGCAGGTGGAGATTCCCGGCGGCGGGACGCTGGCCGAGTATAGGGGCCTCTCCGACATCATCGTGACCAAGAGCGCTGTGGCGCTCGCCATCTCGGTGCAGCCGGGCATGGAGGCGGCGTTCGGGCCGGCGCGCGTCGCGGCGCAGAAGGCGGCCGAGGCCGTGTCGCAGGGCCGCAAGGTGATGGTCTCCGTCACGTCCGACCGGGCACCGGCGCAAGCCACGGGACAGGCCGCGGCGCACGGCCGGCCAGGCCCGCCGCCGCGCTCGCCGGTGCCGGGGATCAAGCACATCATCGTGGTGGGCTCGGGCAAGGGCGGGGTGGGCAAATCGACCGTTGCGGCCAACCTGGCGCTGGCCTTCGCGTCGGAGGGCCTGCGCACCGGCATCCTCGATGCGGACCTCTACGGGCCGTCCATCCCAAAGCTCCTGGGCATCGAAGGCAAACCGGCGGTGCGCGAGGACGGCATCTTCTCGCCGCACCGGGCCTACGGGTTGAGCGCGATCTCGATCGGCTCGATGCTGACCCCCGGCCAGGCCGTCGTGTGGCGCGGGCCGATGGCGACCTCGGCGCTGCGGCAGCTCCTGCGCGAGACCGACTGGGGCGGGCTCGACATCCTGGTGGTCGATCTGCCGCCGGGGACCGGGGACATCCAGATCTCCCTGTTCCAGCAGGCTGAGCTTGCCGGCGCGGTCATTGTCTCGACGCCGCAGGACCTGGCCCTGATCGATGCGCAAAAGGCGGTCGACATGATGAAGCGGCTCAATATTCCGCTTCTGGGGCTCGTCGAAAACATGAGCTACTTCGTCGCCCCCGACACCGGCAAGCGCTACGACATCTTCGGGCATGGCGGGGCGGCCAAGGCTGCAGCCGGCATGGGCATGCCGTTCCTCGGCGAGGTGCCGCTCGACATGTCGATCCGCGAGACGTCGGACAGCGGCCGGCCGGTCGTCGCAACGGATCCCAGCAGTCCGCAGGCCGCGGCGTTCCGGTCCATCGCGCAGGAAATTCTCATCGGCACGCCGTCGCTGAGGAGCTGATGTTCGAAATCCGCTCCGCGACGCCTGCCGACATGGCCGAGCTTATCGCGCTCGATGCCATTGCACCGGGCAATGCCGCAAGGCGGGATGCGATCGCCGAATGGATCGAACTCGGGCAGTGCCATGTTGCCCTCAAGGAGCAGAGACCTGCCGGCTACGTCGCGCTGACGCGGACGTTCTTCCGCTCGCCTTTCGTCGAGATGCTACAGGTCGCTGCCGCCGCGCGGCGACGGGGCATCGGGCGGGCGCTCATGGAACATTGCATCGCCATCACACCCAAGGACGTCAAGCTGTGGACGTCGACCAACCAGTCGAACACGCCCATGCAGGTCCTGCTGCCGCGGCTTGGCTTCGACTATTGCGGAATGTTCGAGCATCTCGACCCCGGCGACCCGGAACTCATCTATGTCCGCTTGCCGCAGAACGAGCCATTAGCTAGGTAGGTAATCGATTTCATCGAGGCGAAACCGGCGCCGGCCGGTAGTCGGGAGGAACATGTTCAGCGTCGAACGCGGCCAGTTCGGGCCGAATTTCATCTTCGGCGTCGCGACCGCGGCGTATCAGATCGAGGGCGGGCAGATCGATGGGCGGGGTCCGTCCATCTGGGACACGTTTGCGGCGACGCCAGGCAATGTGAAGGGCGCAGACACCGGCAGCATCGCCGACGACCACTACCATCGCTGGGCGGAGGATCTCGACCTCATCCGCGACGGCGGCTTCGACGCCTATCGCTTTTCACTGGCGTGGCCGCGGCTCATTCCCGAAGGCCGAGGGGCGGTCAACGCGGCCGGCGTTGATTTCTACGACCGGCTCATCGACGGGATGCTCGAGCGGGGGATCAAGCCATTCGCGACCCTCTACCACTGGGACCTGCCCAGCCCCCTGCAGGATCTGGGTGGGTGGATGAACCGCGATATCGCGGGCTGGTTCGCCGACTACGCCTCGGTGGTCGGCGAGCACTTCGGCGACCGGCTCTACTCGACCGCAACGATCAATGAGCCGTGGTGCGTCTCGGTGCTGAGCCACATTCTCGGCCGGCACGCGCCCGGCTATCGCGACCTGCGGGCGGGCGCCCGGGCCATGCATCACGTGCTGCTCGCGCATGGCACCGCGGTGGACGCGCTTCGCGCCAAGGGCGTCAAGAACGTCGGAATTGTCACCAACCTCGAAAAGTCGGAGGCCGCGAGCGACAAGGAAGAGGATCAGCAAGCCCTCGCCATCGGCGATGCCATGTTCAACGGCTGGTTCCTGGGCGGGGTTTACAAGGGGCAGTATCCGAAGGTCCTGACGGACCTGCTCGAGCCGTACCTGCCCAAGGACTGGAACCGCGATATGGAAGTGGTGAACCGGCCGCTGGACTGGGCCGGCATCAACTACTATTCGCGCGGGCTCTATGCCCACAATCCCGACCCAGCGTTCCGGAACCTGCCCATCCGGCAGGTCAAGGGCACGCTCGAGACCAATGATCTCGGCTGGGAGATCTATCCCAAGGGATTGACGGACCTGTTGGTCCGCGTGTCGCGCGACTACACCAAACTTCCGCTCTACATCACCGAAACGGGGATGTCGGAGACCAATGACGAGCGCCGCGTCAAATTCTACGACGACCACCTGAAAGCCGTGCTGGACGCGCAGAAACAAGGCGCGGATGTGCGCGGCTTCTTCGCCTGGTCGCTGCTGGACAACTACGAATGGGCTGAAGGCTATTCGTCGCGCTTCGGCATCGTGCATGTCGATTACGCGACGCAGAAGCGCACGCCAAAGGGAAGTTACCGCTCCTTCCAGGGCATGCTGCACAACACGCGGTGAGGCGTGGCGCCGCAACAAGGCCGGAGTCCCGGGCCTAGTCAGACCGGGGCGTCTGGGCGTCCGGGGGCAATGGCAACCCGACCTTCTGCAACAGAGCCGTGAAGCGCGGCTCGCCGTAAAGCGGCTGGAAGGCCTCCTCGATGCGGAGGCCCAGAATGTCCGACTCGTCCGTTCTAACGGCCGCTTCGAGCAGGGTCAGCGCGGCGTCGGTATCGCCCAGCATGGCGGCGGTGACGGCGGTGGAATAGGCCGGCTCCTTGCCCAGCGCGTGCTGGGCCTGTTGGGCCGCAAGGAGTGCTGCAAGCATAGCGGGGCCGCCACCCCGGGCATAACCCGCCCGCGCTTCGCGGACGATCGCAAGTCGAGCGGTGTTCTTTTCGACGGCAGCGGCCTGTTCGTAAGCGTCGAGGAACTCGGAGTAGCGGCCGGTCGCGAGATCAATGCTCGCCAGGTAGGACGGTGTTGCGAGGTAGTCTGGGTGTGCCTGCCGCAACGCGTCGAGCAAGGTTATAGCTTCGGCGGCGCGGCCGGCATGGAACAGGATCAGGGCCCTGTTGGCGCCGATCGCGCGCGAATCCGGGGCGAGGAGCTGCGCCCGGTCGATGAGTTCGAGGGGGCGGGCGAAATCACCCAAATGCATTTCGGTGAGCGCAGCCCAATGCAGGGTTTGCGGCGAGTTGGGATCGAGGGCGACTGCCTTGTCGAAGAGTTCGGCGGAACGAACGAATTCGCGCGAACCATAGAAGGCGTTGAAGGCGAGCGCGGCATAGCCGTCGGCGAGCGTAGGATCGAGGGCGACAGCTCTTTCAGCGGCGGCCTTGCCTTTGGCGTATGACTGTGCGGCGGGTGCATCGGTGTACTGACTGACGAGGTTGTAGACATTGGCAAGGCCGGCGTAGGCCGCGGCATATTGCGGGTCGATGGCGAGGGCACGGTTGAATTCGTCCAGAGCGTGGGCGAATCCGGCGGCCGTGCGGCTGTTCCAATCGACAACGCCCTGGCGGTAGAGAGCGGCAGCCGCGGCGGGCGGAGTATGGTGGACAAGGCGGGGCACGAGAGCCGCCGCGAGCCCTGCGAGCATGAGGGCGAGCGCGAAAGCGGCAGCAACGGACGTGGCGGCAGTCCGCCATAACGCGGCGCTTGCAGACGATGCGGGTTCGGCCGGCTCGCCCCTCAGCCAGGCCTCGAGCTCATGAGGGTAGGCGAAGACGGAGGAGCGGGTGCCGCGCGGCAGACGCCGCACAGGCATGCCGCGGGTCGCTTCCCAACGCTTGACCGTTCGCTCATCCTTGCCGAAATAGGCCGCGATCTCCTTCCAGCTGCTCAGCCGCCGATCCGGCTGAGATCCCTCAGACATTTCCGCCACGTTCACCTCGATGGGCGCCTTGCCGCGAGGCAAGGCTACCATCGAAGCGGAGGATATCGTCAATCGAGGCAGGCTCTTGGCGAGGGCTCGGCGGGCGCTGCCGCATCCGCCTCGTCACAGGGCGGCCAGCACGGGCGAGAGCCGATGGGACAAGATCGCGCCGGGGGGCGGCGGGGCCAGGTGCGAGGGAGCCGTCTTGGCAAGGCGTGCCGTTTATGCAACGTTAGCTGACCGCTAACCGCCGCGCGAGGCTTGATAATCGGGCCCCAAAACGTTTTGGAACCAAAACGTTTTGGCGAAGCCGGCAAGGCGGGGGCGCCGCGAGGCGCCCTTAACTGTGCGATGGGAGGACTACATGCACAAGATTTTCATGGCGGGCGTTTCCGCCATCGCGCTGTCGCTCGGCGTGGCGGGTTCCGCCCATGCCGTCGACCTGATGTTCCCCAAGGGCCAGGGCGATTTCAACTGGGATTCGCTGCAGAAATTCGCCGACGCCCATAAAGACCTGAGCGGCCAGTCCCTGACGATCTGGGATGCCTGGAACGATCCGGCCGGCGACAAGGCTCAGTGGGAAGTCGTGCTCGCCTATTTCGCCGACGCGACGGGCGTCACCGTGCAGGACGGCTCGTCCAAGAACTACGAAGAGCAGGCCCGCATCGACATCCAGGCCGGCAGCCCGGCCAACATTACCATTCTGCCGCAGCCCGGCCTGCTGGCCGATTTCGCCAAGCAGGGCAAGCTCAAGGACCTGGGCGAGGACACGACCAAGTTCATTACCGACAATTTCGGCGCCGGTTCGTCATGGGCCAAGCTGGGCCAGTTCGCCGGTCCTGACGGCCAGACGCACCAATATGCGTTCCCCTACAAGCAGGAGGTGAAGTCACTGGTCTGGTACTCGCCGGACGCCTTCAAGGAGAAGGGGTACGAGCCGCCCAAGACCTGGGAAGACCTGATGGCGCTGCAGGACAAGATCAAGGCCGATGGCGGCACGCCCTGGTGCGTGGGCATCGAGTCGGGCGGCGCAACCGGCTGGCCGGCGACGGACTGGGTCGAGAACCTGCTGCTGATCACGCAGCCGCCCGAGGTCTATGACGACTGGGTGGCGGGCAAGATCAAGTTCTCGGACAAGCGCATCACCGATGCGATCGACATCTTCGGCTCGATCGTCAAGGACGACAAGAACGTGGCCGGGGGCACCAAGTCGGTGGCCACCACGGCGTTCGGGGACAGCCCCAAGGGGCTCTTCACGGTGCCGCCGCAGTGCTACCTGCACAAGCAAGCCTCGTTCATCACCTCGTTCTTCCCGGCCGATTCGCAGGCGGGAGTCGACTACGACTTCTTCTACCTGCCGCCGATGAAGGCACATCCGGAGCTGGGCAACCCGGTTGAGGGCTCGGGCAACCTCGTGACGATCACCAAGGATTCGCCGGCCGCGGAAGCGTTCATCGAATTCCTCAAGACTCCGATCGCGCACGAGATCTGGATGGCTGAGAACAACAGCTCGTTCCTGAGCGCCATGAAGACCGTCAATCCGAAGGTCTATTCGAGCGATACGCTGCGTAAGTTCGGCGACATTCTGCTCAACGCCACGACCTTCCGCTTCGACGGTTCCGACCTGATGCCCGGGCCGATCGGCGCGGGCGCGTTCTGGACCGGCATGGTCGACTATGTGAACGGCAAGAGCTCGGCCGACGTCGCCAAGGCGATCGACGACGCCTGGGCCAAGCTCTAGGCGGAGACGCAACTCGCGGGCCCGGCGCACATACGCCGGGCCCGCAGCGGCCGCTCCGGCGGAGCGGCAGCCGGGGGATGGGATCGGGCCGGGGGAGGGGCACCGATGATCGAGCAAATCGTTGGCGCATTGATTGCAGTGGCAATCGCGCTCGCGGCGGCGTTCGCGTATTTCTGGGGCAGCAACTGGCTGCTCGACAGGTTCCTTGCCACCGACAATTCGATGCCCGTCGAGATGGTGACGCGGCGCGATCTCAGGCGTTCGAGCATCCGGCCCTGGCTGTTCGTGCTGCCGGCGCTATTGTTCCTGACGCTCTATCTGGTCTATCCGGTGATCGAGACGCTGAGGCTCTCGCTCTACGACAAGTTCGGCCAGACCTTCATCGGATTTTCCAACTATTACTGGGCCTTCAGCGACAACGGCTTCTGGCGGGCCGCCCTCAACAATCTGGGGTGGCTGATCATCGTGCCGCTCTGCTCGACGGCGTTCGGACTGATCATTGCCACCCTCGCCGACAGGCTGTGGTGGGGCAATATCGCCAAGTCGCTGGTATTCATGCCGATGGCGATCTCCTTTGTGGGCGCCTCGGTGATCTGGAAGTTCGTCTATGCCTATAAGGGGCCGGGGCCCGACCAGATCGGCGTGCTGAACGCGATCGTGGTCGCACTTGGATTCCAGCCGCAGCCGTGGATCACCATTCCAGTGCTCAACTCGGTGCTGCTGATGATCATACTCATCTGGATCCAGACCGGTTTCGCGATGGTGATCCTGAGCGCGGCTCTGCGGGGGGTGCCGGAAGAGACCCTCGAGGCCGCGCGCATCGACGGCGCAAGCGGGATACGCATCTTTTTCGACATCATGATCCCCCAGATCTGGCCGACAATCGTGGTGGTGTGGACGACCATCACCATCACGGTGCTCAAGGTGTTCGACATCGTTTACGCGATGACCAATGGCGAGTTCCAGACGCAGGTGCTTGCCAACTACATGTACCGCTGGATGTTCATTTCCGGCGACTATGGCCGCGGTTCAACCCTGGCGGTGATCATCATGCTGGTGGTGATTCCGATCATGGTATGGAACATCCGCCGGGCCAACGCCGAGCAGGGGACGCGCTGATGAGCTCGATCGCGACCACACCGGAAGTAGCCCAGAGCCAGCCGATGCGGCTGCCCAAGATCAATGTCGGACGCGTCGCCGCGCATGCGGCGCTGCTGTTCTTCGTGGTGGTGTGGACCTTTCCGACAGTGGGTCTGCTCATTTCTTCGGTGCGCGACAAGGACCAGCTGGCGCTGACCGGGTGGTGGACGGCGCTCGCGCATTCGACGCTGATGGCCGCTTCGCGCGCGCCCACGGCCGATAAGGCGGTGCAGGAGGGCGATCATTGGGTCACCAGAGGCAACCTTTTCGGCAAGGCGACCAACCAGACCATCGAGACCTATGGCGAAACGAATGCCACGATCGGCAAGACGCTGGCGGGCCAACCGCTCGACATGCAGGACGGCGGGCAACTGGTGGTGCAGGCCAATGGAGACTATGTCTGGACGTTTCCGCAACAGCCCACCTACAAGGGCGCGCCGAGAATCTACTATGTGACGGGCAGCCCGCCGCGCTTCACGCTGGAGAATTACCAGCGCGTGCTAGGTTCTACCGGCGTGGCGGCCTCATTCATCAATTCGTTGACGGTCGCGATTCCATCGACCGTGATCCCGATCATGATCGCCGCTTTCGCGGCCTACGCGCTGGCCTGGATGCAGTTTCCCTTCCGGGGCTTCATCGTGGCGGTGGTCGTGGGGCTTCTGGTCGTACCGCTGCAGATGTCGCTGATACCGCTGCTCAGGCTCTACAACATCATCGCCGGCAGCTTCGGCGTGGAGAGCAAGGGATATCTGGGGGTGTGGCTCGCGCACACCGCCTTCGGACTGCCACTGGCGATCTACCTGCTGCGCAACTATATGGCGGGACTGCCGCGCGAGATCATGGAATCGGCGCGAATGGATGGCGCGTCGCACTTCAAAACCTTCACCACGATGGTGCTGCCGCTCAGCTTTCCGGCGCTTGCCTCGTTCGCAATCTTCCAGTTTCTCTGGATCTGGAACGACCTTCTTGTTGCGCTGGTGTTTCTTGGCGCCCAGGAAGACCGCATGGTGCTGACAGCCCGCCTGGTCAACCTGCTGGGCCAGTACGGCAACAACTGGGAGCTGCTCACCTCGGCGGCGTTCATTTCGATCGTCGTGCCGCTGATCGTGTTCTTTTCGCTGCAGCGGTATTTCGTGCGCGGCCTGCTGGCCGGTTCGGTCAAGTAACCGCGCAGACTTGCGGCGCATGCAGGCCGCCCGCCCGGGCGACCTGTCTCGATCCGCCTCAGGCCGGCTGGAGCCGCCGCTGCGTCTGCCGTCGCCTCGACGGAATAGGCTGGTTCAGGACCGTACCGTCGACGCCGTGAGCAAGCTCGAAGGTCGACGCGATCTCGACGCCGCGGCCTGGGCCGGGCTCATTGCACTGGCGTATGAGTTCGGCAATCACGGCGCCACCGGCCTCACGCAAGGACGAGCAGACGCGGGTGAACTGTCCGGCGAAAGGACTGAGGTCGAGATAATGAAGACCATCGTCCATGGTGGCGACCGCAACCTGCCGGCGGCCGCTGCGGACCACGGCGGCATGACCCTCGACGGCCATCAGCGTCGACGAATAGAGGATGGCGGTCACCAGCGGGTCGCTCAGCGCGAGGGTGGTGAGCTTGTATCCAGCGTCACCCATGGGGTGCAGCGAGTTGTAGACGCGGACGCTATCCTGAGGGAGGCCGCCGTCGGCGACTGCATCAGCGACGGCGCGCCGACGATAGAGAGCATAGGTAAAAGCCTCATCGCCGTTCACGAAGGCAATGTGGCGATGACCGTTGGCGATGAGCAGGCGGGCGAGATTGTAGAAGTTCCCGTAGTTGTCGATGTCCACCCAGCCATACTGGGCGGTCCGGCCATCCCGGCCGTGAACGACGAAGGGCCGGCCGGCCTCGAGCAGGAAGCTCACGCGGCGGTCATTCTCGCGCGGCAGGTCCACGATGAAACCATCGACCGAGTTGTCGTTGACGAAGCGGTCATAGACGCTCATTTCGTGTTCGGGAGTCTCGCTCGCCAGAACGATGTCGTAGTTGCTCGCCCGGGCGCCCCGCAGCACCCCGGCCATGACCTCGACGAAGTGCGGGTCGACAAACTTGCGGTCGTTGTCCTGCTGGACCCATGCGATGTTATGCGTGCGGCGCGTGACCAACCGCTGGGCATTGCGGTTCGGACGATAGCCAAGACGTTGCGCGACCTCGGCGACGCGTTTGCGCGTGCGCTCGCCAACGTCGGGATAGCCGTTGAGCGCGCGCGACACGGTCGTGATGGAGAGCTCGAGCTCCCTCGCGACGTCCCGGATGGTGACGGATCGGCCCGAAACTGGCGGCCGGCTGCCAGGACCTTTCGTCCCTCGTTCCATAAGCTATTGAGTTTCTTGTTGTTTTGCACCGCAACCGAGGCTGCGGCGCGTCCCCTCGGAGTTGACGGATCGGCTCCTCCGTGGCTAAGAATATCCTACTAAAACGTTTTGGCAAATTGCCCTGCGGAGGGTCCTGACCATCCGCACTGCGGCCTGCCAGAGGGAGGGAATGGCTTGGTCGCCCAGCCGCTGATGACGGAGCAGAAGTCTCCGCCCGATACCGTCATGGATCGCGACTGGTGGCGGGGAGCGGTGATCTACCAGATCTACCCGCGATCCTTCCAGGACCATAACGGCGACGGCATCGGCGACCTTGTCGGGATCACCGAGCGGCTCGACTATGTCGCCGATCTTGGCGTCGACGGGATATGGCTCTCGCCCTTCTTTACCTCGCCGATGAAGGACTTCGGGTACGACGTCTCCAACTATCGCGACGTCGACCCGATTTTCGGCACTCTGGGCGACTTCGACCGTCTGCTCGAGAAGGCGCATGCGCTCAAGCTCAAGGTGATCATCGATCAGGTGATCAGCCATTGCTCGGATAAGCACCCCTGGTTCCAGGAAAGTCGCCTCAATCGGACGAACGATCGGAGCGACTGGTTCGTGTGGTCCGACCCAAAGCCCGATGGCACACCGCCAAACAACTGGCTCTCGATCTTCGGGGGCAGCGCCTGGACCTGGGATAGCCGGCGCATGCAGTACTACATGCACAATTTTCTGGCCTCGCAGCCCGACCTCAACTTCCACAACAAGGATGTGCAGGATGCGATGCTCGACAATATGCGGTTCTGGCTGGAACGCGGCGTGGATGGCTTCCGGCTCGACACGGTGAACTTCTACTTCCACTCGCGCGGGCTTGAAAACAACCCGGTGGTGAAGCCAGAGGACTTCAATGCCTCGACCGCACCAGCGGTGAACCCCTACAATTTCCAGGAGCATCTTTACGACAAGAGCCAGCCCGAAAATCTCGAGTTCCTGAAGCGGCTGCGCAAGCTCATGGACGAGTACGGCGCCAAGACGACGATTGGAGAGATCGGCGACAGCCAACACCAGATGGAAGTGATGGCGGCGTACACCTCCGGCGGTGACAAGCTGCACATGGCCTATACTTTCGACTATCTCGGAGGCGAGTTCAGCGCGGCGCACTTCCGCAAGGCGATCGACGCCACCGAGAGAGAGGCTCCGGAGGGCTGGGTCTGCCTGGCATTTTCCAACCACGACGTGGTGCGGCACATCAGCCGCTGGGCAACGCACGGTCAGCAGGACGCCTTCACGAGGCTGGCGGCCACGCTGCTGATGAGCATGAAGGGCTCGGTGTGCCTCTATGAGGGGGAAGAACTCGGCCTGACCGAGGCGGAGCTTGCCTTCGAGGACCTGGTTGACCCGTACGGAATAGAGTTCTGGCCGCAATTCAAGGGGCGCGACGGCTGCCGCACACCGATGGTGTGGCAGTCAACGGCGCATCTGGGCGGCTTCACCACGGCGGCCCGATCATGGCTGCCAGTGCCAGCCGACCACATGCTCAGGGCAGTGGACACGCAGGTCAACCATCCGGACTCGGTGCTTTCGCACTACCGGGCGATGCTGGCGTTCCGCCGGGCCCATCCGGCGCTTCGACGCGGCGCAATCCAGACGCTGGACGCCCCGGACGGTGTGCTGGCGTTCGTGCGATCGCTCGACAATGAGCGCATCTACTGCGTGTTCAACATGAGCGAGAAGGCGACGGTCGCGGAAGTCCCCGAAGGATACGATCCGGCGCCTTCGGGAGCGCCGGGGATCGGCCCCGAGCCGGTCGAGGGGCGATTGAGTTTGGCGCCGTTTGGCGCTTACATCGGGATCCTGCGCTAGCGCGGGAAGGGAGGACGTCGTGTCGGATCTGAAGATCACCAATCTCTACAAGCGCTACGGTAGTGTCGAGATTCTCAAGGACGTGAACCTCGACATCAAGTCCGGTGAGTTCATCGTCTTCGTGGGGCCGTCGGGGTGCGGCAAGTCAACGCTGCTGCGCTGCATATCGGGGCTGGAGACGATCTCGTCAGGGACGCTCGAGATCGACGGGCGCGTGGTCAATGACGTGGCCCCATCCAAGCGCGGCATTGCGATGGTGTTCCAGTCCTATGCGCTCTACCCGCATATGACCGTGTTCGACAACATGGCCTATGCGCTCAAGCTGCAGAACATGCCAAAGGCGGAAATCGAGCAGAAGGTCAAGGCGGCGGCCGAAAAGCTCCAGCTCACCAAATATCTTGACCGGCTGCCCAAGGCGCTGTCCGGCGGCCAGCGGCAGCGTGTCGCGATCGGCCGGGCCATCGTGCGCGACCCCAGGGTGTTCCTGTTCGACGAGCCGCTCAGCAACCTCGATGCGGCACTGCGCGTGCAGATGCGCATGGAGATCGGGCAGCTCAAGGAACAGCTGGCCGATACCACGATGATCTATGTGACGCATGACCAGGTCGAGGCCATGACCATGGCGGACCGGATCGTCGTGCTCAAGGACGGCGTCGTGCAGCAGGTCGGCTCGCCCATGGAGCTATACGAGAATCCGCAGTCGCTGTTCGTGGCGCAGTTCATCGGCTCGCCGAAGATGAACCTCTTCACCGGCGCCAACGCGCAGAAATTCCAGGCCGCGACCGTGGGCGTCAGGCCCGAGCATCTCGAGATCCGGTCGAGCGACGGCGCCTGGAGCGGCAAGGTGATCTATTCGGAGAACCTTGGTTCGGACAGCTATGTCTATGTCGACATCGGCGCGGGCGATCCGATCATCGTGCGACAGGAAGGCAAGTCGAGCTACAGTTCGGGCGACCAGCTGAGCCTTGCGCCCAAGGGGAAGCTCTATCATCGGTTCGACGAGAGCGGCCACCCGCTCCACTAGGTCCGATGCCTGCGACGGGCGGGGCCCGCGCGCGGCGTCAGAAGACGGGGACGATACCCACATCGGGCAGCTGGGCCGCGACGAGGCGGCGGCTCAGCGGCTGCTGGGCATCCTCCAGCAAGCGCGCGGGCGTGCCGGCTTCGACGACGCGGCCGCGGTCGAGGACGGTTACCCGGTCGGCCGCCACCCGCATCAGGTCGAGATCGTGGCCGATGAGGATGAAGCTCAGGCCGAAGTCGGCGCGCAGACGATTGAGCAGGACCAGAATCTCGCCTCGCGCCAGCACATCCAGCCGAAGGAGCGGGTCGTCGAAGACGATCAGGCGCGGGCGGGTGACGAGCGCCCGGGCGATGGCGAGGCGCTGCAGGTCGGGCAGGGCGAATTCCGCGGGCAGACGGGCAAGGATGTCGGGGTGAAGGCCGACGGCGGTCACCACTTCGACGATGCGGCTGCCCAGCTCGTCGAGGCTGCGCTGCAACTCGAGTTGCAGCGGCTCGGCGATGGACTCCCCGACAGTGTGACGCGGATTGAAGGCCTGCGCCGGGTTGTCGCCGACAAAGGCGATATCGCGCCGGATGGCCTGCGGAAGGTCGGCACCGCGATAGGGAGTTTCGCCAAACTTGAGCTCGCCCGATGTCGCGGTGTCGAGGCCGACAATGATCCGCGCCAGCGTGGACTTGCCTGCGCCGGCGGGTCCGATCACGGCCATCGACTCGCCGGCGCGAAGCGAGAGGCTGACATTGTCGAGCGCCAGCAGGGGCGGGCGCGG
>DASZSH010000227.1:0-2750 GCA_035548755.1 Devosia sp. | reverse complement strand
CGATCATCGAGCGGCATTGCCTATTTGCTCATTGCCCTGGCGGCCCTTTGCTGGTCCGGCAATCATGTCGTCGGGCGCGCCATCGCCGGACACGTTCCTCCCATGGCCATCTCGACCGCTCGCTGGCTGGTGCCGGCGCTCATCGTATGGCCCTTCGCGCGCAACCATTTGCGCGAGGACTGGCCTGCGATCCGTGCTCACTGGCGCGCGCTCGTGTTCCTGGCGCTGTCGGGCGGGGCTCTGTTCGGAGCGCTGCAGTACGTCGGCCTGCAGTACACCACGGCAATCAACGTCTCGGTGTTCAATTCGCTCGCCCCGGTGCTGATCGTCGCGGCGGGCGCGCTTCTCTTCCGCGACGGCATAGCGCTGCGGCAGGTGCTCGGCATCGCCGTGTCGCTGGTGGGCGTGCTGGCCATCGTCTCCAAGGGCAGCGCGGAGAACCTGCTGGGCCTGGAGCTCAACTGGGGCGATCTGATCATCATCTTCAACATGGGCGTGTGGGCGGTCTACTCCGTCTATCTAAGGCGCAAGCCGCCGATCCACTGGCTGAGCTTCATGTTCGTCTTCGCTGCAATCGCCGGGCTGACGACGCTTCCCTTCTGGGTCTGGGAGCACGCGCGCGGGCTTGTCCTGCAACCGACAGCGTTGACGGCCGTTGCCCTCATCTATGTGTCGATCTTTCCCAGCCTCGTCGCCTACGTCTGCTGGACCCGCGGCGTGGAGCTGATCGGCGCCAACCGGGCAGGGGTCTTCCTGCACCTGGTCCCGGTTTACAGCGCGGTGCTCGCCAGCGCTCTCCTCGGCGAAGAACTCGGGGTTCATCACGTTCTAGGATTTTCCCTGATACTGGCCGGTGTTTGGCTGGCCGCGCGCAAGCCTTAAGTTGCGCCCCCGGCGGCCCACGGCTATCACTTCGCCAGGGCCAATCTGGCGACGAGAAGCGTGCGGGACATGGAAAAACTGAAGCTTATTGCGTTCGATGCCGACGACCTGGCCGTCATTTCCGCCCATCTTCAGGACGCGCTTCTGAAGGTCGAGGACATCGCTTATCTGCCGCGGCAGAAGCGCTTTGCCGCCGTCGGCTGCCGCTTCGACTGGGCCCGAGCCATACGCGAGAGCTCCACGCAGCCCTTTACGCGCTGTGAGTCGGCACTGCGGCTGGAGCGGGTGCTCGGCGCACGCCTGACGGGCATCGATCTCGAGCGCAAGCAGGATGTCCTCTCGCTTCTCGCCATCCAGTTCACGCCGATCAATTCCGACGACCCCGAGGGCCACATCACGCTGTACTTCGCCGGCGGGGGAGCAATCCGCCTGCATGTCGAGTGCATCGAGGTCGAGTTGCGCGATCTCGGAGATCCCTGGCAGACGCCGCGCAAGCCCGAGCACCGGGTGGCTGATCCGGCCGGCGATGACCTGTCGCGAAAGTCGAAGGCGGCTCCGACCGAGCCGGGCGATGCGCAATGCCGCAGCACCTGAACAGCGCCAGCGAGGACTTCGAGCAGCGCTTCAGCGAGTTTCTCGCCGTCAAGCGCGAGGTTTCGGAGAGCGTCGACGCTTCGGTGCGCGCCATCGTTGCCGACGTGCGCGCGCGAGGCGACCAAGCCCTCATCGAGCTGTCGCGCAAGTTCGATCGGATCGATCTCAATCAGACAGGCATTCGCGTCGCGTCCGCCGAGATCGAGGCTGCCCTGCGCAACACCGCCCCGGCGGCGCTGGCGGCGCTCGAGCTCGCCCGCGATCGCATCGAGAGCCACCACCGCCGCCAGCTGCCGAAGGACGACCGCTACCGGGACGCGATCGGCGCCGAGCTCGGCTCGCGTTGGACCGCGGTGGAGTCGGTGGGTCTCTATGTGCCCGGCGGAACCGCATCCTATCCGAGCTCGGTGCTCATGAATGCCGTTCCGGCCAAGGTTGCCGGTGTTCCGCGCGTCGTCATGGTCGTGCCGAGCCCGGGCGGCGAGATGAATCCGCTGGTATTGACCGCGGCGCACCTCGCCGGTGTGGACGAGATCTATCGCATTGGCGGTGCGCAGGCTGTGGCGGCGCTTGCGTTCGGCACCGAGACCATCCGCCCGGTGGCCAAGATCGTGGGCCCGGGCAACGCCTATGTCGCCGCCGCCAAGCGCCAGGTGTTCGGCACGGTCGGCATCGATTCGATTGCCGGTCCCTCCGAGGTGCTGGTCATCGCTGACGGCAGCAACAATCCGGCTTGGATCGCCGCAGATCTGCTCGCCCAGGCCGAGCACGACGTCGCCGCCCAGTCCATCCTGATGACCAACGATGCCGCGTTCGCCGCTGCCGTCGAGGCCGAGGTCGCCCGGCAGTTGAGCGATCTGCCGCGCGGCAACATCGCCGGTGAAAGCTGGAGCATTCATGGCGCCGTCATTCTGCTGCGCTCGCTCGAGGAGGCGCCCGCGCTGGCCGACCGCATTGCGGCCGAGCATGTGGAGATTGCGACGCGCGATCCCGAGGCGCTCGCCGCATGCATCCGCAACGCCGGCGCGATGTTCCTCGGGGCCGTAACGCCGGAGGTCATCGGCGACTACGTTGCCGGCTCCAATCACGTGCTGCCGACCGCGCGCACAGCCCGCTTCTCGTCGGGCCTGGGCGTGGCCGACTTCATGAAGCGCACCTCGATCCTCAAGCTGGATGCCGGCGCGCTCGCGCACCTTGCTCCGGCGGCCATGACCCTTGCCGAGGCGGAAGGGCTCGATGCGCACCGACGCTCGGTGGCAATCCGCCTGTCTGCG
>DASZSH010000226.1:0-3532 GCA_035548755.1 Devosia sp. | reverse complement strand
CTCCGCAATACGTCCGCCAGCGTAACGGAGTCGTCATCCGGCGGATAAGGTCCGATGCCGCTGAACGCGGCCTATTGCGGCAATGAGATTCAATCAGTTCAATGCATTACGGCCTAAGTGCCTGATTTCTCTGGTCTCGCGTTCTGCCTTTGGTCGCCGCTCATAACCTGAAGGTCACAGGTTCAAATCCTGTCCCCGCAACCAATGCCCTGGCCCGTAGGCAGTGGGCCTGCCCGCAAGGCTGATCCGTTGAGCGCGCTGCGGGGCCGACCGCGACGCCGCCGCCGCGATCGGCCGATGTGTCCTCAGTTTTCGAAGAAATCCGCGTCCTCTTCCTTGAGGTAGCGCTTGGCCGCCTTGGCGTCGATGTCGAGCCCCAGGCCGGGGCCCGGCAGCAGGTCCACCATGCTGTCGTTGACGATCCGGCCGGAGGGCAGGCCGGTGACGATCTCCTCCCACCACGGGTCGGACGCGCTCGGATATTCGAACGCGATGTAATTCGCCGGAAGCGTCGCGCAGACATTGATCAGGGCGCCCAGTCCGAGCAGGCCGTTCGCCGTGCCGTGCGGCGCCATCAGGATCTGGTGCATGTAGGCATGCTCGGCCACCCATTTGAGCTCGGCAATGCCGCCGACATCGGCAGGATCGGGGCCCACGACACGCACTGCCTGGGTCTCGATCAGCTCCTTGAAATTGTGCCGCGAGTAGATTTGTTCGCCGGTGTGGATCGGGGTTGAGGTTGACTGCGTGAGCTCGCGATAGGCCTGCGGATTGACCCAGGGCACGTAGTCGCCCGTCAGCATGTCCTCGAGCCACATGATGTTGTACTTCTCGACCGCCCGCGCGAATTTGATGGCGTCGGGCAACATCCAGCCGGGGCCGCAGTCGAGCGCGAGGCTTACTTTGTCGCCCAGAACTTCCTTCATGGCGATCACGCACTCGAGCATATGGTTGAATCCGTGCTCGGAAATCACGCCCTGGTCCATGGCGCCGTGGTAGCCGGCCTTCTTTTGCACCACGCCATAGTGGAAGTCGGGCACCGTGTCCTTCATGTTGGAGTGGAAGCTGATGCCCTGCTTCACCATGAAGAACTTTTCGGGCCGCTCCATCATCCATTTGACATCGGCGGCATAGTCCTCGGGCCGGTCGCCCGTGCGCTTCTTGCGGATCGAGCCGTTATAGACGCGCACCTTGTCGCGCACCTTGCCGCCCAGCAGCTTGTAGGCCGGAACATTGGCGGCCTTGCCCGCGATGTCCCATAGCGCGTGCTCGATGGCGCTCACGGCGGCGCCATAGGGCTTGAAGGAGCCGCGCTGGCGAATTTTGATCATCACCCGTTCCACATCGGTGGGGTCTTCGCCGATCAGCGCGTCGCGGAAGTGCAGGACCCACGGTTTGAGGTAGGTCTTTGTGAACTCGACCTCGCCCAGGCCGTGGATGCCCTCGTCGGTCGTGATGCGGACGATCGGATGCCGTCCGATGACGGCGCACTTGAGGTCTTTGATCTTCATTTTGGTGGCTTTTCTGCTCTTACGGAATGGTTTGGTCCGGGTCGTCGCGTCAGCTCCAGGTGCGGTCCCAGGAGTACTCCTGGTCCCAGTGCTCCGTGGATTGCCAGATGCCGGTGACGCCGGGCTGCAGGTGCTGCGAGATGACCTCGTCCACGACATCGTCGATTCCCAGCCCTGGCTTGTCTGGAACCGTGATGAAGCCGTTCTGGACGAGCGGCTTGGGTAGCCCGGTGACGATGTCGTCCCACCAGGGCACATCGACCGAGTGGTACTCGAGCGCCATGAAGTTCTCGGTGGCGACAGCCACATGCGCCGCAGCCATGGCCGCAATGGGGCTTTCGGCCATGTGAATGGCCATGGCGACGCCGTGATCCTGCGCCATATCGCCGATCTTCTTTGTCTCAAGGATGCCGCCCGAGGTCAGAAGGTCGGGATGGATGACTGAGACGCCGCCGCTTCTGAGCAGTGGCTCGAATCCTTCCTTGAGATAGATGTCCTCGCCGGTGCAGATCGGCACCGTGGTTGCTTCCTGCAGCTGCCGATATTGCTCGGTGTACTGCCACGGGATCACGTCTTCGAGCCAGGCCGGCACATACTTCTCGATCCGTCGCGCAAGTCGAATGCCGTTCTGCAGCGAAATATGCCCGACGTGGTCGATGGCGAGCGGGATCTCCATGCCGATGACCCCGCGGACCTCCGCGATATACTGCTCCAGCAGATCGAGACCCTTGTCGGAGAAATTGAGACCGGTGAAGGGGTGGCGCACATTGTGCAGGTCATAGACCGCGTTGCGCCTGCGCCGGTCCTCCATGGTCTTGACCGGCCCGCGTCCGGGATGCACGCGGTAGCCTTCGAGCGAGCCGGCCGGCGCAACCACCGCACCCGGCACGTCCGCGATCTGCATGAGGCCGAGATCCATTTTGAGAAAGGTGTAGCCGAGCGCCATACGCTCCTTCAGCCGCTTGCCCGTTTCGGTGCCGCTGGGCACGCTCGCATCGGTATCGCAGTAGATGCGCACCCGCTCGCGGAAGCGTCCGCCCAGCATCTGATAGACGGGCACGCCATAGGCCTTGCCTGCAAGATCCCACAGCGCAATTTCGACCGCGGATACGCCGCCGCCCTGGCGGCCATGCCCGCCGAACTGCTTGATGCGGCGGAACAGCCTGTCGATATCGCAGGGATTCTCGCCAAGCAGCCGGCTCTTGAGCATCAAGGCATAGGTAGCGCTGGCGCCGTCTCGCACTTCGCCGAAGCCGACAAGCCCCTGATTGGTGTAAATCTTGAGGAGCGCCGACGTGAAGGGCGCGCCAACGATTTCGGCGACCCGCATATCGGTGATTCGAAGCTCGGACGGCTTCGAGCTGGTGTTGACCCGATTGAGCGCCTCCTCAGGGCCGCCCGTCTTTGGCATGGATGCCTCCTGCTTGTTCGCGGATCGCATTTGTCCGCTCGATTTCCCACTCGCGCCGCCGCTTCGACGGTTCGGTCCTCAACCGACAGCGCCTGCTGATTTAGGCGGCGGTGCCGCCCCGTGTCCGTTCCGTAGTGCGCGCCGATCGCATGTGTTCGAGAATGTGCCGCCCGGACCCTTCCACGTGCCGCTCGACGATCCGGGCCGCGCGATCGGCGTCGCCCGCCTTGACGGCCTCGATGATCTCGCGATGTTCGCGGATGACAGCCGCCCGGCGCGCAAGCGTCACCGGATGCTGTCCGCTGATGGCGCGCAGGATTTCGCGGTGCTTCCACCACAGGTCCGCAGCATGCCGGTTGTAGTGCCGGCCGTACATCAGCATGTGGAATTCCGTATCGAGCCGGCCGTGCTTGCGCTGGTCGACGAAGTTGTTGGCCTCGATCTCGGCCTCGATGCGCTCGAGCTCGGCGATATCGGCATCGGTGGCCATGCTGACGAACCACCGGGTGAGCGCTGGCTCGATCAGCATTTCAATTTCGTAGATGTCGCGGATGAACTCCTCGTCCATCGGCCGGACGCGCGCGCCGCGGTTGGGCGTCATCACCACGAA
>DASZSH010000225.1:0-27778 GCA_035548755.1 Devosia sp. | reverse complement strand
GAGCGATCCGCATGGGAGTGGCGTCGCATGGCCCTGCGCCATCCCAGCTTCTTCAGCTATCTCGCACTGCATCGGATGAACACCCCCACCGGCCTGAGGTGGCTTGACGGCATAATCGGCGTCATCGCCGGCGTTGGCCTGGGGGAGGAGGTTGCGGTGCGCCTGTTCCGCGATATTGGCTACTTTCTCATCGGGGCGATGCTCGAGGAGACCGCCGGCTATTCGAAAGGGGGCTCCACCATTGCCCCGGTTCCTGACGATGTGCTCAAGCGCGAATACCCGCATGTGCACGCCGCAGGTCGTTGGTTCGCCGAGCCGGAGCGGCAGAAGACCTGGGAGCTGGGGCTCACGCTTCTGCTCGACGGGGTCGAACGGCTCGTTGCTCAGCAGTCTGGCGCTTAGCCGCACTCTTGCGGGGGGACTTGGGATTCGAGCACGATGCTTCCGACACCCACTTGAGGGCCTGCTCCACCCACTGGCGCAGAATGTCGTCGTCTTCGATGGCATCCGCTTCGACCCACACGAAGCCGGTCATCTGACGGCCGGCATGGTTCATTGCCGATGCGCCGGGGCGGGCCAGCGCCTCAGCGTAATGTTCCCGGCCGACGCTCAGCAGCAGGCGTCCGTCCTTCTTGCATCCCGCAAGGATGTGGCCATCAAGCAGGAAGGTCAGGCCCCCGAACATGGCCTTCTCCGCGATCCGGGGATCGTCCCCTACGATCATGCGGACGCGATCCGCCAGGTGGTCCATCGTCTCGTTCGAGCGGATTGTGGGCATTTGCGCGTTTCCTATTTGGCCGGAAGCGTGGCTACGTAGCCTGTCGCGTAATCGACCCACCACCGGATCGAGGCGGCGTCGGGGAGGGCCGCCTGGTCTACGGCGATGAAGCCAGTCATCGCTTTTGTACCCATGTACATGAGATGAGCGCCAGGTCGCTCTAGTGCTTCCTGCATCTTGTCGGGATCGACGCGCACGAGCAGCGCGCCCTTGGCGGTGGTGCCGATCAGCATGTTGCCGTTCATCATGAAACCGAGCCCGCCGAACATCCGCTTTTCCTCGAGCCCGCTGGGGACGAGGGGACGAAGGCGCTCGCCCATAGTGTCGGAGGCAGCCGTCATTGGATCGTTCCGCGAATGGCGCGCGCGAGCAACGCCAACGAGCTGGCGACCGAACCATCGCAGGCGCGGAGCAGGACCTTGGCGTCCGGAGGATTGCCCGCATTGGGGCGTGCGCCGACTGCGTTCACATCAGGGTCCCTTCGTCACGATAGGTCGCATGGCGGGGCAGTTCTGGCGCGATTGTGTCCCACCCGCGCAGGCTGCGCGCGAAGATGACTTGTCCGGGCCGAAACCAGCCCTCAGCCGAGGCGCCGAAAAGTCCCGCCGGCAACATCATGACGCCGGGCGCGCGGCTCGATTGAGCATAGAGCGGCGTGCCGCAGTCAGGGCAGAAGTGACGAGTAAGGGTCGCGCCCGAGTTGGCGGGCCGCGCAAACGATCGCGTTACGCCCTCCACGGTAACGTCACGCGGCCGAGCCAGCACGACCGCGGCGTGGCCGGTTCCCGTGGAGCGCTGGCAATCCTCGCAGGCGCAAAGGAACATCGACAGCACCGCCCCGGAAAAGTGGAGCGAGACCGCTTGGCATGCGCAGGCTCCTGTGACATCGACGACAGGTCGGCCGGGATTGCTCATGGCCCGAGGCTTGCACCGCCAGGAGCTTGAGGGCAAGCCAGTTGATTTGCGCGGATGAGGGGCTTACCTCCGCCGCGCAATGAGCCACATTCCGCTTCCCGCCGGCGTCCTTTACGCGCCGAGCTATCCGATCGAAACCGAGCGGCTTCGGCTCCGGCCGTTCAACCGGGGCGACGTCGACGCGGTGTTCGACTACCGCAGCCGGCCCGATGTCGCGGAGTTCCTGTTCGACGAGCCTATGAGCCGCGAGGAAGCGGCCGAGGCGGTCCGCACGCGCACCGGTCAGATCGCGCTCGCAGGCGAGGGCGACAAGATTCTCCTCGCCGTTGAGCGCAAGGAGGATGGCCGGCTCATCGGGGAGGTATCGCTGATCTGGCGCAGCGCGACCGACCAGCAGGCGGAGATCGGCTACATCTTTCATCCCGACGCACAGGGCAGCGGATATGCAACCGAGGCGGCCGCAGCACTCTTGACGTTCGCCTTCGAGACGGTCGGCATTCATCGCGTCTATGCGAGGTGCGACGCGCGCAACCATGCGTCCAAACGCGTCATGCAGCGCCTCGGCATGAGCCAGGAGGCTCATCTGCGGGAACACACGCGAGTGAAGGGCCGTTGGGACGAGGAGCTCATCTTCGCCCTGCTCGATCGGCATTGGCAGGGTCGGCCGTCGCGCTGATCGCGACGGTTTTGTGACGGGCGCGAGAAAAATAATCCGCTGTAGCCGTCGGGTCGCAGCGGAACGCCGTCGCGGCACGGCACGTTCGGAGATCAGGGCTGAGCATGTTGCGGAGGGTGCTCACGATGATTGCCGAAACAACCCTGAAGACAGATCGATTGATCCTGCGGCCGTTCGAGAAGTCCGATCTCGACGAGGTACTGACTTACTATTCCCTCCCCGAGATCCAACGGTACCTGGATTGGAAAGCGCGCGACAAATCGGAGGCCAAGTCGGCGTTCGATGCGATGCGCAAGCAGACGCGCCTGACCCGGCCGGGCGACATCCTCACACTCGCCGTGATCCGAAAGAGCGATGCCAAGGTAGTGGGCCATGTTTCGCTGCGCTGGACGGACGCGACGGCCGGGCAGGCCGAGGTGCGCTTTGCCGTCGCCCCGGTGTTCCGCCGCGAGGGCTACGCGACCGAGGCCGTTCGCGCGGTTCTTACGATGGGATTCGAAACCTACCGGTTTCACCGCATTTTCGCGCGGACCGCCGGGAACAACGAGGCTTCGGCGCGTCTTCTCAAAGGGTTGGGCATGCGGCTTGAGGCGCATTATCGTGAGCACGCCCTCTTCCAGGGCGAGTGGGACGAGGAGCTGCACTTCGCCGTCCTCGATCGCGAATGGCAGCGCGGCAGCAAGGTGCGCGAGATCGCACGACATCGGGTGGCCTGATCGGGGCGGTGCGCTTGGGCGGAAAATGCGCTAACTGCCGGCCATGGCTGGCACCGACAAGACTCAGAAGTTCACTTTCCGCCCGTCTCCGGCGGTGATCCTGTGCGAACCTCAACTCGGTGAGAACATTGGAACCACGGCCCGAGCCATGGCCAATTTTGGGCTCTGGGACCTGCGGCTGGTCAACCCCCGAGACGGTTGGCCCAACGAGAAAGCGATCGCAGCCGCGTCGCGTGCCGATCATGTGATCGACAAGGTCCGGGTTTATCCCACCACGCAAGCGGCGATCGCCGATCTTTCGCTTGTCTTTGCCACCACCGCGCGGCGGCGCGATCTTCAGAAGCCCGTGCTGGGGCCAGAGGAGGCGGCGCACCGGACAATTGCTCACATTTCGACGGGCGCAAGGGCCGGTATCCTTTTCGGCCGCGAGCGTTGGGGGCTCTACAACGAGGAAGTGGCCCTCGCCGATGCCATCGTCACGCTGCCTGTCGAACCGGCCTTCGCCTCGCTCAACATCGCTCAGGCCGTACTGATCCTCGCCTACGAATGGCGGCGGCAGAGCGAGTTCGGCAAGGACCTGCTGTTTTCCGAGACCGTCTCGGAGCCGGCCACGAAGGGGGAACTGCTGAAGCTCTTTGAGCATCTCGAGCAGGCTCTCGACGACGCCGGTTTCTTCACAGCTCCCGATAAGCGGCCGACCGTCGTCACCAACCTGCGCGCGATGCTGAGCCGCGGCGCGCTGTCGGGGCAGGAGGTGCGTACCCTTCATGGCGTGATCTCCTCGATCGAGCGCAAGCACGAGCGGCCGAAAAAGAACCGACCTAACAAGGGACAGCAGGGCGAGCCGGTTTAGCGCTGGTTTGACTGTTCGTACCGGCCATGCCAAAGGCGACCGGCCATGTCTTCTCCGCCCGCCGACGGGCCACCTACTCAGGCCTTCGCCTACCGCGACTACCGCTTCTTTTGGACGACATCGCTTTGCGCCAGCTTTGCTGCGCAAATCGTATCAGTGTCGCTCGGCTGGCAGATTTACGACATTACCCGGTCAGCGCTGCTGCTGGGCCTCGTTGGTCTCGCTCAGTTCCTTCCGGCCCTGCTCTTGGTTCTGGTGACGGGCCTTGCGGCCGACCGCTTTCCGCGACGCCGGATCATTCAGGCGTCGCTCGCCGCCGAGGCCTGCTGCGGGCTCGCCTTCCTCGCATTTTCGGTTACCCACCTCACAGCGATCTGGCCCTTCTTCGTGGTGCTTGTTTGCCTGGGCACGGCGCGGGCCTTTATCGGCCCGGCCGGTTCGTCGCTGGCGCCGAACCTTGTGCCGCCCGCCGCGCTCGCCAATGCGGTGGCGATGAATGCGACCTCCTGGCAGCTCGCCGGCATTGTCGGCCCCATGGCAGGGGGCCTCCTGTACGGACTTGGGGCACAGGTGGCCTACGGCACGGCAATCGGCTTGGTGATCGTCGCCGCGGTCTCGATCGGCCAGCTGCGCCACCAACCGCGCACAAAGGGAGAGGCCTCCAGCCTGCAAACGCTGCTCGCTGGGTTTCACTACATCTTCGAGCAAAAGGTCGTGCTGGGCGCGATATCTCTGGATCTCTTCGCCGTGCTGATGGGTGGCGCGGTCGCCCTCCTGCCGGTCTTTGCGCGAGATATCCTCGACGTCGGTCCGTGGGGCTTGGGCCTGCTCCGCGGCGCGCCGGGAACCGGGGCGATTCTGACGGCCCTCATCCTCGCGCGCTTTCCGATCCGCGATAACGCCGGCCTGGTGCTGTTCCTGTTCGTGGGCGGCTTTGGGGTCTTCACCCTGCTCTTTGGGGTGTCGACAAGCGTATGGCTATCCGTGCCCCTGCTGGCGCTGATCGGTGCCTGCGACATGGTCTCGGTGTCAATCCGCGAGACAATCATGCAGCTTTGGACGCCTGACAGCGTCCGAGGCCGGGTGAATGCGGTCAATTCCGTGTTCATCGGCGCCTCCAACGAACTCGGTGAATTTCGTGCCGGCGTGATGGCTGCCTGGATCGGCGCCCAGGCCGCCGTGGCGCTCGGCGGGGCCGCAACGGTGGCCGTGGCGGCCGTCTGGAGCCAGGCCTTCCCCGGACTCCGCCGCCAAAGGACCATCGACCGGGCGATGGTCGAGGGGTAAAGGGGCCATGCTTGACACCGCCCGGCTTTCCCCTTAGGTCAGCGCCACTTTCCGGCCGGACGGCCGCAAAGCGCACCCGGGATTCCCTGAACTGTCAGACGGAATCTGTCGGCCCCGTCCAAAAGACGGGGCAGAGGAGGGCGTGGATCACTTTCGGCAATTGAAAGGATTGCGATGTCGAAGCGCATTGAAGCCAAGCACAAGATCGACCGTCGTCTTGGCGAAAATCTTTGGGGCCGCCCGGCCTCTCCCCTCAACGCCCGTGCCTACGGCCCCGGTCAACACGGTCAGCGCCGCAAGGGCAAGACCTCCGACTATGGCCTGCAATTGCGCGCCAAGCAGAAGCTCAAGGGCTACTACGGCTCCATTACTGAGAAAGCCTTCAAGCGAATCTACCAGGAAGCCGCGCGCATCAAGGGCGACACCGGCGAACGCCTGATTGGTCTGCTCGAGAGCCGGCTCGATGCCATCGTCTACCGCGCCAAGTTCGTGCCGACAGTGTTCGCGGCCCGCCAGTTCGTGAGCCACGGCCACATTCTGGTCAACGGCAAGCGCGTGAACATCCCTTCATACCTGGCCAAGCCGGGAGACAAGATCGAGGTCAAGGACAAGTCGAAGCAGCTGGCCATCGTTCTCGAGGCCAACCAGCTCGCCGAGCGCGATGTGCCTGAATACATCGAGGTTGATCACGCCAAGCAGGTCGCGACTTATGTGCGCGTGCCGGCACTGGCCGATGTGCCCTATCCGGTCCAGATGGAACCCAACCTTGTGGTTGAGTTCTACTCGCGCTGATACGGTTTTCGAAGGTTCGAAAGTTCAAAGGCCGCCCACCGGGCGGCCTTTTGCTTGCACCGATGCGCCCTATTCCGGCACGACGGCCGGCGCTGCTGTCACGGGCACCGTCGCGGTCTCGAGATAGCGCTCGTCGTCGTAGTCGTTCGCGAAAACTTTGGTCTGGTCAGGGATCTGCCGCTCGAAGCCGCGCAGGCGCTGATAGATCGAGATTAGGTTGATGATCGTCGTCCACGAATTCATCAGGAAGCTGAATGAATCCGCAACCTGCCCGAAGGCGTTGAGCACCTGGTTGAAAATGCCCAGCGTGATGGCCCCGGCGACGATGGTTGGGCCCATCGCGATGTAAGGGAAGAACTGCGCCGCGTTGATGAAGGCGTACCTGGCGACGTTGAAGTAGGTGTAGTGGAAGTAGATGCGGAAATAGTTCCGCTGCACGTTTCGGAAGAGGTCGCGGATCGTAACAGGCTGGGCGCGGCCCGCTTCGTCTTCCCCATAGACGAGCTCCTTGCGGAAGGCTGCCTCGACGCGCTGATTGGCGAATTGCAGACCCGGTAGGCGGATGCCGACGACCGCGAACAGCACCGTCCCCGCCACGGCCTGGAACAGGGCGAGCCAGACGAGGCTTCCCTGAAGATGGCCGAGCCACGGCAGATCGATGATGTGGCCCGACAGGTTCCACAAGATTGGCAGAAAGACGATGAGCGTCATGAATGAGGACACGATATTGAGCCCGATCCCCTCGATGATGGAGGAGAAGTTCTGCGTGTCCTCCTGGATACGCTGGGCAGCGCCCTCAATGCGCCGCACCTGCGGCCAGTTGGCCATGTAGTAGAAGGTCATGGCCCGCCGCCAGCGGAAGAGATAGTGGGCGTTGAGGAACGCGTTCAGCACGAGCACAAACACGTTGACGGCTATCACGATGGCGACAGTCGCGATCTGGCTCATATATTCGTCGATCGTCACCGAGTTCGGCTTGCCGAGCGCCGTCTGGATCAGATCGTAGAACGAGCCGTACCAGTCGTTGAGCCAGGCGCTGACCTGCACGTTGAAGTAGACGACTTCGATGATTGTGACGGAGCCAACGATGCTCCACCACTGCCAGCGGCGGTTGTCGTTGAACAACAGCCAGGGCACGCAGAAGAGGTAGCCGGAAAGCAGCACGAATTCGTAGAGCCACACCCGGTGCGTGTCGAAGAACGGCGGTGCCGAGGGATCGACCGTTGGGACGGCGAGCCATGGCCCGAGGCTCAGATATTGTTCGAGCCAGGCGCCGCCCGTAAACCACAGGGTCATCGCGACCGCCGTCCACGCAATGGCGGAGACGAAAAAGGTCTGCGGGTTGGGAAAGAATGAGCGGAACACGGGGTGGCCCTCCTGGTCGGCGTCCGCGCCATGTAACCGGGCGCCCGGCGGTTGGGCAAGGAACGCCGGCCCGTCTTACCCCGATGTAATGTCCGGCAGGCGGGGCTTTCGCGCGCGCTGGGGAGGGGATATGAGCGGCGTGATGAACCAGATCGTACCCCAGGAAGAGATCGAGGCCGGCGCCGAAGATGCCGCCGCCCATCCCCTGTTTCGTGACGCCCCACGGACGGTGGAGTTCAACAAGCTGAGGAAACGCCTCGTTCGTCTGACCCGCGAGGCGCTCGACAGGTTCGGAATGGTCCGGACGGGAGAGCGCTGGCTGGTTGCCCTGTCTGGCGGGAAAGACAGCTACGGCCTGCTAGCGATCTTGCTCGACCTCAAGTGGCGCGGCCTGCTGCCGGTCGAACTCCTCGCCTGCAATCTCGATCAGGGCCAGCCCGGCTTTCCCAAGCACGTCCTGCCACAATTTCTGAGCCGGATGGGCGTGCCGCATCGGATCGAGTATCAGGATACCTATTCGATCGTGACGGAGAAATTGCCGCCGGGCGCGACTTACTGCTCGCTCTGCTCGCGGCTGAGGCGTGGACATCTTTATCGCATCGCCCGAGAGGAGGGCTGCTCCGCACTCGTGCTCGGTCACCATCGCGAAGACAGCCTCGAGACGTTCTTCCTCAACCTGTTCCACGGCGGCAAGCTCGCCGCCATGCCGCCTCGCTTGCTCAATGACGAGGGTGACGTGGAGGTCCTGCGGCCCCTGATCTACTGCGCTGAGCGCGATCTCGCCAAACTCGCCGAGCTGATGGCCTTCCCGATCATCCCCTGCGATCTATGCGGTTCGCAGGACGGGCTGCAGCGCAACCTGGTCAAGGCCATGCTCGACGAGATGGAAGAACGGATGCCGGGCCGCAAAGACGTGATGATCCGTGCGCTGGGCAACGTGAACCCCAGCCATCTGCTGGATCCAAAGCTGTTCGACTTCCAGTCGTTGCACAGGCCGCCGGACCACAGGACGTGACGCCGGTCATGACGGGTGCTAGTCGCAGGACATGACCAAGCCGATCGACCTTCAGGAACTGGCCGGCATTCTACGCGAGGCGGCCCAGGCGGAAATCATGCCGCGCTTTCGCCGGCTGGAGCCCGGAACGGTAAAGACAAAGTCGAACCCCACCGACCTCGTCACTGAGGCGGATATCGAGGCGGAGCGTCAGATCAAGTCCGTCATCGGCGACCGCTGGCCAGAGGCCCTTGTCGTCGGGGAAGAGGCTGTCGCCAGCGATCCGGGTCTTCTTGCGCAAGTTGGGCGCGCGCCCCTTGTCGTGACGGTCGATCCAGTAGACGGCACGGCGAACTTCGCGGCTGGCCTGCCGTTGTTCGCCGTTATGGCCTCTGTCGTGCAGGGCGGCGAGGTCGTTGGCGGCATCATCTACGATCCCATGGGGGACGACTGGGTAATGGCTGAACGCGGTGGGGGCGCTTGGCTCCGGCGTCCCGATGGCGCAGCGCAGCGTCTGCGCGTGGCCGCTCCGACGTCTCTCGACCGCACGATCGCACATGTGTCCATTGGCTTCCTCGACCCCCGATACAAGGTGCAGGTGCTGGGCAACCTCGCCAAGCTCGCGATCTCGGCCAACTACCGCGTTGCCGGCCATGACTACCGGACAATGGCTGCGGGCCATTGCCATGCAATTCTGTTCAACAAGCTCATGCCATGGGACCATTTGCCCGGCACACTGATCTGCGCGGAGGCGGGCGCTCATGTGCGCAAGTTCGATGGGTCGGAGTACCGGCCGACCGACCTGAGTGGGGGCCTTCTGCTCGCGACCGATCCTGAAAGCTGGGCCCTACTGCGACGCGAAGTGTTCACGGTATAATGGCGCCCGACCGGGAGGAGCAGCTTGAACGCCACGGACTATTGGGCGATCGCCGAAGCGGACATCGAGATCCAGAACCCGGTGACTGATCGCAAGCTCAGGCTGCTCGACGACTATTGCGATATCCGCGACGGCCTGCGCGTGCTCGACGTGGGCTGCGGCAAGGCCTGGGTCATGCGCCAATGGGCTGAGCGGTTCACGGTCGAAGGCACCGGACTTGAGATCAATCCGGCGTTTCTTGAATTCGCACGGAGGCGTCGGCCCGCGCGCGGCAGGCTCGACTTCGTCCAGGGGCCGGCCGAAGGCTTCCAGCCGGAGCCCGAAAGCTACGATGTGGTCCTGTGTCTTGGGGCGAGTTTCGCCCTGGGTGGCTTTGTGCAGGCGGTGGAATGGATGGTGCGCGCTGCAAGGCCAGGCGGCGCCGTAGTGATCGGCGACCTGACCCTCAAGCACCGCCCGGCAGTCAACACCCACCAGCATCTGCCGCTCGATCCGGTCGAGGCGATGGGGGTCGTGGAACGTCACGGCGCCGAAGTGTCGGCGCTGATCTCGGCGTCAGACGCTGACTTCGAGCGCTATGCGAGCCACCACCGGCACGCAACCCTTCGCTGGGCCCGCGAACACCCCGATCACCCGGACCACGACGACGTGTTGGACCGGAGCCGAGAGGGTTGGACCTATTACCTGCGGACCGTGCGCCCTATGCTGGGCTGGACGATCTTTGTCGCCCGCAAGACCGACTAGTTATTCGACGGCCGTCGCTTCCGCGGACTGGTACTCGACCCCGACCCCGAAGAGTCGTCCCTTTTCCGCAATGAGCACGCAGACCAGCACGAGCGTGCCCATGACCACATAGGCGGCGGCGTTCGGTACCAGTGTGCCGTTGAATTGTTGGCCGATGAGCGTTCCGATGACCGCTCCGCCTACGGTCTGCATGAACCCGAAGACGGCGGCCGCCGTGCCGGCGACATTGCCGAGCGGCTCCATGCTGAGCGAGTTCATGTTCGACGTGGCCCAGGCGAAGACGAACTGCAGCGTCGCAAGCAACGCATAATAGACCCAGAAATTGACCGGCCCTTGCAGTGCGAGCACAAGGATCGCGCTTCCTGCGGCCAGATAGATCAGCGTGGCCAGATGGCTGACGCGGCGCTGGCCGAAGGCCTTCACGATCCGGGAATTGACGAAGTTGGAGACGGCCATAAGTGCCGCCACGCTCGCAAAGGCTACTGGGAAGTAGGGTCCAAGCCCGTAAAGGTCGACGAAAATCTGCTGCGAGCAGACGAGAAACCCAAACATCGCCGAAAAGAACAGCATGCCGCACAGTCCGTAGAAGAACGCGACGCGGTTGCTGAATACGGCGCGGAAGCCGCCGACGATGACACCCAGACTAAGCTCGCGCCGATACTCCGCATGAAGCGTCTCGGGCAGGCGAAACCAGGCCCAAAGTCCCATCGCTCCGGCCAGAAGGGTCATGAACACGAAGATGTAGTGCCAGCTGGCCACCAGCAGGATGACCTGGCCGATCCCCGGCGCGATGATAGGAACGGCCATGAATGTCATGAAGGCGAGAGACATGACCGAGGCCATCTCGCGGCCCGAATAGCGGTCGCGGATCACGGCCATGGCGACCACGCGCGTCGCGGCTGCCCCCAGGCCCTGCACAAACCTCAGAATGAGCAGTGCCCAGAAGCTCGGGGCAAAGGCGGCCAGCAGTGCGCACGCCACGTAAAGCGCAATCCCCACAAACAGCGGCGGCCGCCGGCCGAAGCGGTCGCTGATCGGCCCGAAGGCGAGTTGCGCCGCCCCAAACCCGACCATGTAGGACGAGACGATGAATTCGGTCTCGTTGGCATTGGCAACTCCGAGCGAACCGCCGATGTAGGGCAGGGCGGGGAGCATCACGTCGATGGCGAGCGCGTTGAGTGCCATCAGGCCCGCGATAAGGGCAATCAATTCGACCCGGGAGAGAACCCTGGGCGCACTGGGTTGATCTGGCATCGACAATCCGGGCCGGGGAGAAACGGCCGCTTCAGGCGCGGTATGAACCGTGGCGCGCCCCTAAACAAGTGAGAAACGCTAACAAATCGAACGGCCTAGGCCAAAGTCGCAAAATTTTGGGAAGCGCCGGCCGTGGCAGCTTCCCCCCTGGAGCCGATTAAGCCGGCTGTTTGACGGCAATGCCCTTTTCGGCGAGGTGCGCCTGCAGCTCCCCCGCCTGGAACATCTCAGTGACGATGTCGGCGCCGCCAACGAACTCGCCTTTGACGTAGAGTTGCGGAATGGTCGGCCAGTTCGTGTAGGCCTTGATGCCCTCGCGCAGCTCCTGGTTTTCGAGCACGTTGGCCGACTTGTACTCGACTCCGAGGTAATCGAGAATCTGTACCACCCGGCTCGAGAAGCCGCACATGGGGAAATCCGGCGTGCCCTTCATGTAGAGGAACACGTCGTTGTTCTTCACCTGCTCGTCGATGAGAGCGTTGATATCGGTCATGGATCTAGCCTTTCGAAGCCGCGTCGGCACGTGGCCGCAGACGATTTGGTCACTAAATAGGCCGCCCCGGCTGCGATGTCGAGGCAATCATCGGGATGTGACGATGAAGCGCGTTATCCAGTCGAAGCTGCCGAGCTGAGATCGAACAGCGCGAGCAGATTGCGGCCGAGAAACCCAAACAGAGCCCCATAGGAGATGGCGGCGGGCAGGTTCACGCTCGTGGTGGGCAGTCCCGCAAACGAGACAGACGCCCCGCCGACGATAAGCGCAAAGCCGAAAAAGGCATACACGGCGCCGGCTAGGGCGTCGTGGGGTTTGGCCCGGGGGTTTGCCCGCCTATCGTAGAAATATCTTGCCGCTCCGCCGCCAATTCCGCACAGCGCCGCAAGCAGCAGTGGCACATAAAGATTCAAGAATCCCTTGAGGTAGGTCGCGACCTCGGGGAAGGCCAACTGCAGTGTGTTGGCCTGATCGGGTACATAGGTGAACCAATAAAGCAACAAGCCAAAGATCAGCAGCGACAAAATCAACACAACTGCAAAGAATTTCATGCCATCCCCCTCGCATTTCCGAGTGGCCGGCAGTCAAACACAAACGGACGTCGGACTGAAGCCGCGTTCCTATTCCGGCACTGCAGTCTGGATCGCTAATGAATGCAGCGTTGTGCCCATATCTGGGCCGAATGCCGCGTTTACAATTTGGTGTTGCTGAACCCTCGACTTTCCCCGGAACGCCTCCGATGTGATCTTCGCCCGCCAGTGATTGTCGTCGCCGGCAAGGTCGTCGAGTTCGACCTTGGCGTCCGGCAGCGCTGCCTTGATGCGCTTTTCGATCTCGGATGCTGTCATGGGCATGGCTCGCCTCCGCCGCTGTTACAAAGAACATATGGCATGGGCATTTCGTGCCTTCAACGGAACGTGCAACGCGCCGCCCACGCAAAATTAACCATGCGCGTTTACTTTGTATTTACCAATCATTTGCCCGACAGAATTTTGCGGTGTTCAATATTGCGCACAGTAGTTGCGTGAGTTTTCGCCATGAAGACTATTTCCGCAAAGAAAAAGCCGGCCAAGACGCTCGAGGCGGCCCTCGCGGGCGTCGATGCCGACATCGCGAACGTGGTTGCCGCCATCGTGGCGGAGCGCCAGCTCAAGCGGCCCGCAGGCGGCTCCCACCGCCGCGGCCGCCGCGTCGCTGCCCACGCCGCCTGAGCGCGCTGGCCATGCCAGGCGCCGGCGATATTCTTCTCATCCTGATGTTCGTCGCGGCGACCCTCGGCCTTGTCGTCTATGTCTGGCGTAGTGAGCGGCACACGCTGGAGCGTCGCTCTACACCTCGGGATCGCCCTAGGCCGCGATTTCGCCGGACATGAAAGCGGGGAACCATCCCTCGTGGGCCGCCCTGAGATCGGCCAGCGGGATTGGTCGTGCCTTTCCCAGAATCAGGTTGGTGCCGCCGGTGGTTCCGATCCACGGTGCGAACACGCCCGCATAGGGGTGGATGTCCTCGTAAAATCCGTCAAGATCGTCGCGGCGGATGGTGACGAGATAGCGCCCCTGATCCTCGCCGAAGAATTGCGGAATGGGATCTCCGCCTTCGAGTTGGTTGACAGTAGCGCCGATGCCCGAAGCCATGGCCATTTCGGCCAGGCCGACGGCGAGGCCACCATCAGACAGGTCATGCACTGCGGTGGCCCGGCCGTCGCGGATGAGGATGCGCACCAGATCTCCAGCCTTTCGCTCACGATCAAGGTCGACTGGCGGCGGCGCGCCGTCCTTGCGACCGAAGAGCTCGCGCAGATAGATCGACTGGCCTAGGTGCGTGCCCCACCAGTCGGGCGCGCCGACGAGCAGGATGCACTCTTCCGCGGCCGCAAAGCCGATGCGGGCCATGCGATGCCAGTCGTCTATCAAACCCACTCCGCCAATTGTCGGCGTAGGAGGAATGCCGCGTCCATTGGTCTCGTTGTAGAGCGATACGTTGCCCGAGACGATTGGAAAGTCGAGCGCGCGGCAGGCGTCGCCGATGCCGCGGATAGCCTCCACCAGCTGCCCCATGATCTCGGGTTTCTCGGGATTGCCGAAGTTGAGATTGTCGGTCGCGGCAAGGGGCTCCGCTCCACTCGCAGTCAGGTTGCGCCAGCATTCGGCCACTGCCTGCTTTCCGCCCTCGTAAGGGTCGGCTTCACAATAGCGCGGGGTGACATCGGACGAGAACGCGAGGGCCTTGGTGGGATGGCCATCGACGCGGATGACGCCGGCATCGCCACCGGGGCGTTGCAGCGAATTGCCCTGGATCCAGGTGTCATACTGCTCCCACACCCAGCGGCGAGAGCCGAGCGACGGCGTGCCGAGCAGGGCTAGAAGCGCATCGGCGACATCGCGTTGTGGAACATCGTTCTGAGCCAGTGGAACGGCCGGTTTTGGCTTGATCCAGGGGCGGTCATATTCGGGTGCCTCGTCGCCGAGGTCCTTGATCGGCAGGTTTGCGACTTCTTTGCCCTTCCAGATCACGCGGAAGCGCAAATCGTCGGTCGTGCGCCCAACGGTGGCGAAGTCGAGCTCCCACTTCTGGAACACGGTTCTGGCGACGGCCTCCTTATCCGGATGCAGCACCATGAGCATTCGCTCCTGGCTCTCACTGAGCATCATCTCGTAAGGCGTCATCGCCTCTTCACGCACCGGCACCTTATCGAGGTCGAGCTCGATACCGAGATCTCCCTTGGCGCCCATCTCGACCGCCGAACAGGTAAGACCGGCCGCGCCCATGTCCTGAATCGCGATGACTGCGCCGGTTGCCATGAGCTCGAGGCAGGCTTCCAGGAGGCGCTTTTCGGTGAAGGGGTCTCCCACCTGCACGGTCGGACGCTTCTGCTCGATGTCGTCGCCGAACTCGGCCGAAGCCATTGTCGCGCCGCCCACACCGTCACGTCCGGTCTTGGCGCCCAGATAGACCACCGGAAGTCCGACGCCTTTGGCCTTCGAATAGAAGATCCGATCCGCATCCACGAGGCCGGCCGCGAAGGCATTGACGAGGATGTTGCCGTTGTAGCGTTCATCGAACTCAACCTCGCCGCCCACCGTGGGCACGCCGAAGGAGTTGCCATAGCCGCCGACACCGGCGACGACACCCGAAACCAGATGGCGGGTCTTCTCATGTTCAGGTGCGCCGAAGCGCAGCGCGTTCATGGCCGCGACAGGGCGCGCGCCCATTGTGAAGACGTCGCGGAGAATGCCGCCGACGCCGGTCGCCGCCCCTTGGTAGGGTTCGATGAAGCTCGGGTGGTTGTGCGACTCCATCTTGAAGACGACGGCCTGGCCGTCCCCGATGTCGACGACTCCGGCGTTCTCGCCCGGACCCTGAATGACGCGCGGACCGCTCGTTGGCAGCGTGCGCAGCCACTTCTTGGAAGACTTGTACGAGCAGTGTTCGTTCCACATCGCCGAGAAGATGCCGAGCTCGGTGAAGGTCGGTTGCCGCCCGATGAGGCTCAAAATCTTCTGGTACTCGTCCGGCTTGAGGCCGTGCTCGGCCACGAGCTCAGGGGTGATCTCGCGATTGTTGTCGAAGGACATTGGTCCGCGGCAGGGTGGGCTCGATGCGCCCTCTTAGCCCAAGCACATCTTTCAGGACAGCCCGCCCTCAAGGTTACTCACGTCAGATCGAGCGCATAGCGCTTGAGCGTGCTCAAGTCGGTATAGTCGAGGACGCCCTGATGTGTGCTCAGAAGCACCACTCGCGGGGCCACCCCCGCCTCGTATGCCTCGACCCATCGGGCGGCGACAAGGCACCAGCGGTCGCCGGGCTTGAGACCGGGAAAAGCCATTTCCGCCCGAGGCGTACTGAGATCGTTGCCCACCGACTGGGAGAAGGCCAGGAACTCGGCCGTCATCTGGCAGCAGACCAGGTGGCGGGCATTACCGTCCGGTCCGGCGGCGCAGTAGCCGGTGCGGAAGAATCCGGTCAACGGGTCGTGCGAGCAGGGCTGGAGGGGCTCGCCCAGGACGTTTAGTTCCTCCATTTCAGCTCCACAGAGTGAAGCGGCCGAGAGCCCGGTCGAGACTGACGACGATCAGGCAGAGGGCGGTGAGGCCAAGCAGGACCACCAGGACGTTGTACGCGACCGCCCCATAGCCGATTCGGTCCGCTTCCAGGATCGGATAGGGGTACTCCTCGATCAGAGCGCCGCGGACCATGGCATAGATGAGGTAGATTGTGGGCGGCAGCAGCATTGCGGGCACGTCCGTCCATCTGAGCCGACCGTGCCGGACACAGCCGGTCCACCACACGAGGTAGAAAAGCGGCGTGGCGTAGTGAAGCGCCGTGTCGGCGAGTAGGCCGAGACCCTGCGGGTCCCAGGTTTCCGCCAGCACGACGTGGTAGAAGATCATCACTAAGGTGATCGCGCCCGCCATCATGCCTCGCGTAACCGGTGCGCGGAACCAGCCCAACGCGAGTCGCGGCCAGATTTCCGAGGCATAGATGAGCACCAGGGCGAGGTTGGTGAGGATGGTGAAGAAGCTGAAATAGAAGACAAGGGCGCCAATGAGGCTATCGCCCGTGGCCATACGGAGGGGCAGCGATAGGGCCAATTGCAGTATCAGCGCCGCTGCTCCGACGACGAAGCCGATCCACGTCAGTGCCTGCTTCACCCCGGGCCCCTCACGCCGGTTTCCCGCCTGCAGGCCATAAAACCGTCAATCCGCTTCGGCCGCAAGTCGGCCCCTGGCCGCCTCAGGCAACCTGCAACAGCCCTGAAAACAGCGCACGGCCATCGATTCCGCCATGCGCGGACTCAACCAGGTTCTCCGGATGCGGCATCAGCCCGAGCACGGTCTTGTCCCGGTTGAAGACGCCGGCGATGTCGTTGATCGAGCCGTTGGGATTGGTCCCCTCGGCATAGCGGAAGGCCACCTGGCCATTGTCTTCGAGGGCGTTCAGCGTCGCCGGATCGGCAAAGTAGTTGCCATCGTGATGGGCGACCGGTGCAGTGATGATCTGCCCCGGCGCATAGCCGCGCGTGAAGGCCGTGTTGGCGTTCTCGACCCGGAGGCGGACCTCTCGGCACACGAAGCGCAGCGAGGCGTTACGCATGAGGACCCCCGGTAGCAGCCCCGCCTCGGTCAAGATTTGGAAGCCGTTGCAGACCCCCAGCACGAAAACGCCCTTTGCGGACCGCTCGCGGATCGTCTGCATGATCGGCGAGCGTGCAGCGATGGCGCCGGCCCGCAGATAGTCGCCATATGAGAAGCCGCCGGGAATGACGATAAGGTCGACAGCGGGCAGGTCAGTGTCCTTGTGCCACACGACCGCCGGAGGCGTTCCGGCAATCGTGGTCAGCGCCGCGATCATGTCGCGGTCGCGGTTGAGGCCCGGAAAGACGACAACGGCGGATTTCATGCGCCGACTAGTGATGAGTCGGCGCAGCGAATGCAAGGGCTACTCGGCGGGAACGGCCCCGGACGGCGCGTAACTGCGGCTGCCCTTGGTGCCGGGAATGTGGGCCCAGGCTGGCCGTTCGAACAGAAATTTGCCCCGCCCGACCCATTGCACCGCCAGGTAGAGGGCGACCGAGGCGACGATCGAGCCTGTCATGACGATGAAGCTCGAAAGCGTCACGTCATCGATCAGCCCGAGCTTGCCCAGCGCAATCCGGATGAACGACATCGGCAGGACGAACACGAGATAAACCACGATCGAGTGTTCGCCGAGCCAGCGCAGCCAGCCAGTGACGCGCGGCCCGGTGATCAGCCCGGCAGTGACGCACAACGCAAGTGAGCCAGCGATCGCAAGGGTCAGCCGCACCCCGGGGAGGCCGGCCCAGCCGAGCTGGATTTCGTTGGGCAGAACGGCAAAGCCCGGGGAGAATACCAGCGCGACGTTCACGACGGCGTAGATCGCGAGGCCACCAAGAGCGAGCGGTTTGTGTCCCAGGGCGAAATCGACCAGGCGGAAGATGCGGGGGGCGAAGATGTAGCCCGAGTAAAAATAGACGAAGTACGCGCAGAACTGGTCGACCAGATAGCTGCCGGTCTGAACATGCGCCATCTGAAATGCCGCCCCGAACGCCCAGACCGCCCATTTGGGGGCGCGCAGGTCGTACATCAGCTTGGTTGCGGCGCTGAAAGCCGCAAGCAGGTAGATGAACCAGAGCACGCCATAGGGCTCAACGATCGCATAGAGGAGGTCGACTGCCGCCTCCTTTGGCGCCGCGCTCAGGATTCCAATCTTGAGCACGATGTGGATGACGGCCCAGATCGCGTAGAAATAGAGGTAATGGACGACGCGGCGGTCGGCATAGGCGCGCCAGGTGCGGCTAAGCACCTGATCGACGAACAGCCCAGAAATCAGGAAGAATTCGGGCATGCGGAAAGGGGTCGCAAATCCGATGATGTAGTGGAACAGGCCCACGCCCTCTGCGTCCTGTCCAACATTGAAGACGGAATACATCATCACCACAAGGATGATGGAAATTCCCTTGGCGGAATCGACCCAGTCGAGGCGATTGGTGTGACCTGACATGCCGCAAACTCCAGGTTGAGCCTGTGGCTTACGCGAGCGCGCGGGTTAACGCTCGTGACAATCGCCGCGAGGGTTAGCCGGCTTGCTTAATGCGTAAAATTTGCGGATCGGCCGACCGTTCAGACCGGCACGGAAGCGTAGGCCGCGAACATCACGCCCAGGGCAAGGAAAAACAGCACGGAAAGGGAGAAGGTTTTGATCATTTTGGGTCGGGAACTGTGTTCGAGCGCTGCGACGGCAGAACGGTGGGCGATCTATAGGGCCAAGGGATTAAGACGCATTCAATCGACTTGGTTAAGCGCTTGGTAACGACTAGCCTCAGCCGACGACGCCCTTATGACGCGCTTCGGCTGAACGCGCACTGAACGTCAGCGCCGGACCATCGCCTCGATGCGGTTTGCTGCTTCGGCGTAACCTCCTGGCCGTCGAAGGCTCTCGCCGAGCGCCCTGGCCCTGTCGCGGTAGCGGGGCAGGTCGGCGGCGACAATTTCGACCGCGCGGCGCAGGTCCTCCGGGGCGACCCGGCCACCATGGGCCTCGGCATCGAGGAGCACGCCGGCGCCGCCGCGGGCAACCGCTTCGGCGTTGTGCAGCTGCTCGAAATGCTGCGGCACCGTGACCATCGGCACGCCGTACCAGAGGGCCTCGTGGACGCTGTTGAGCCCGGCAGGTGTAACGAAGATGTCGGCGCGTTGCAGGACCTCGAGCTGTGGGAAGCTTTGCTCGACGATGAAGTTGTGGCGCGCATTGGCGTAGCGGGTGAGATCGCTGCCCTTGCCGGCAGACAGCAGGACCTGCCCCGGGTAGTCGCCGAGCGCAGCCATGCAGCGCTCGTAGAAGTCGCTTTTTCCAAAGATCAGCGTGCCGAGCGAAACATAGATCACTGGGCGGCCGTCGAGCCGGGAGAAGTCGAACGTCTCGGTGCGCGTGCGCGGGTCGATTGTCGCACCCACAAAGGCCCAGCCACCGCGGTCGAAGATAGGCGAGGGCGGATGCAATTCGCGGCTGGTCAGCATCAGCGTGAGGTTGCCTCGAACGGGCATCAGCGGCCAGTGCAAGGGGAGTAGCCAGGGACCGCGCAGTCCCACCCGAATCCAGTGCAGCACGAACGGCCCGAGCTGGCGCAGAAAGTTTTTCAGGTTGCGGGTGAACTCGGCCTGTCCTGCGTTGCGGCCGATCTCGTAGGCAAAGAACGGGCTAGTCACCACGGTCGGGATGCCGAGTCGGCGCCCCACCATCTCGCCCCAGAGCGCGATGCCGTCGATGACGATGACATCGGGCCGCTGCTGGCGCAGGGCGCGCAGGCAGAAGTCGTAAAGCGCCGGTGTCGAGCGGATGAATAGCTCGAACGTCTCCATGAGGTCGCCGCGGATGAGGACAGCGGCCATGTCCTCCATGCTCATGACTGGCGGATAGGGGACGAATGAGGCTCCGGTCGGGGAAACGGCCGCCTCGAACGCGGGTTCGTCGAAGACCGTGACCTCGTGGCCACGCCGGACCAGCTCGGCAACGATGGGGAGTGCCGGATTCAGGTGACCGTAGGCGGGAACCGACAGGAAGGTGATGCGAGCCAAAGCGGCCCCGGGGAGGCGTCAGGTGGGAATGCTGGCGTAGAAGGCGATCATGAGGCCGATGGCCAGCATGAACAGCAACGAGAGGGAGAAGGTCTTGAGCATGGCGGGTGACGGGGCAACTACGCAGAACCGAGCCAAGCTCTACAAGATTCGCGACTCGCTGCGGGGCCCGACGGCGGCGATTTTCTGCAAATACGCTGTTGTGTGACGCGGACGCCGCAGTTGACTCCGGACGGGTCACGGCTGGCGAAAAAACGCGGGCGACATGTCGATTTGTTGTCGACCTGCAAGCGCACGAAGCGACCAGCTACGCGACGGAACGGAGATTCCTCATGAAATTCATGTGCCTTGTTTATTTCGAGCCCGGAGCCTTCGATGGCGCGACCGAGGCGGAGCTGACCAGGCTCACGGACGACACCATCCTCGAAGACCACGACATGCGCCGACGCGGCCACCTCATCGTTGGCCAGCCGCTGCAGGGTCCCGAGACCGCCGTCACGCTCCGCGGCGGCCGGGGGGCGGTGCGCACCACCGATGGCCCTTTCGCCGAGACCAAGGAGTGGCTTGGCGGCTTCACTCTCATCGAGGCCAAGGACATGGCCGAGGCCATCGCCCTCACTCGGAAGAGCGCCATCATGAAATACGCAAGCGTCGAAATCCGGCCGACGCTGGAGCAGACGCACAGCGTGTCAGGGCAGGGGAGGCCCGAGATCAGGCTCTAGCGTTTGCCCTCACAGGATCTCGATGGCGTAGGTCTCGATCACGGTGTTCGCAAGCAGCTTCTCGCACATGGCGGCCAGACTGAGCCTTGCCTCCGCCGGATCGGTATCGGCGATTTCGAGGTCGAAAACCTTGCCCTGTCGGACCGAACTTACGCCCTCGAAGCCGAGGCTCCTGAGCGAACCCGTGATTGCCTGCCCCTGCGGGTCGAGCACTCCGGGCTTGAGGGTGACGGTAACTCGTGCACGCATGAGGTGCAGTTATTGCACCAGCCGCGGTCCGGTCGTCAGCGCGTTGTCGGTTTCCACAAGAATGCCGAGCCGCTGCGCCACCTCGCGATACGCGTCGACCAGGCCGCCCAGGTCCTCGCGGAAGCGGTCCTTGTCGAGCTTGTTGCGGGTCTTGATATCCCAAAGCCGGCAGTTGTCCGGCGAAATCTCGTCGGCGAGCACGATCCGCATGGTGTCGTTCTCGTAGAGGCGGCCGACCTCGATCTTGAAATCGACGAGCTGGATGCCCACGCCCATGAACAGCCCGGTGAGGAAATCGTTGACCCTGACGGCAAGGCTCATGATGTCGTCGAGCTCGGGCGGGGTGGCCCACCCGAAGGCCGTGATGTGCTCCTCCGACACCATCGGGTCGTTGAGGGCATCGTCCTTGTAGTAGAACTCGATGATCGAGCGCGGCAGCTGCGTTCCCGCCTCCAGGCCGAGGCGTTTGACCAGCGACCCCGCCGCGACGTTGCGCACCACGATTTCGAGCGGGATGATCTCGACTTCCTTGATCAGCTGCTCGCGCATGTTGATGCGACGGATGAAGTGCGTCGGGATGCCGAGCTGGTTGAGCCTGGTGAAGATGAACTCGGAGATCCGGTTGTTCAGCACGCCCTTGCCGTCGATCACGTCGTGCTTGGCGCCGTTGCCCGCGGTCGCGTCGTCCTTGAAATACTGGACCAGCGTTCCCGGCTCAGGGCCCTCGTAAAGATCCTTGGCCTTGCCCTCATAAATCTTCCGACGGCGGTTCATTGGAGCGTTTCCGATGGCAATGACGGTAATGTGGGGAGCTGGCCTCTCATGCGCCAGAACCGCCGCCGAAAGCAAGCTGTTTCGGGGCGAGCCCTCTGCGGCGGCGAATCGGCCTTACACCCCAAGCGTTTAGCGCCTTTTGTTGATTCTATCGCCGAGCGCAATCCGGGCGTTGATTAGCGCCGATATTCTGACTATCTCCTCACGCCATAGGGCGCCTGGCGCCATAAGGGATGAACGGCGGAGACCGAAATGGCCCAGTTTGACGATCGTGAAAAGGCCCAGGAGGCCAAGTTCGCCCGCGATGGCGAGCTCAAATTCAAGGCAGAAGCGCGCCGGAACAAGCTTCTGGGCCTGTGGGCGGCCGAGCATATGGGGCTGAGCGAGGAGCAGGCCCGAGCCTACGCGGCCGAGGTCGTGGCCGCCGATTTCGCCGAGGCCGGCGAGGAAGACGTGTTCCGCAAGATTTCGGCCGACCTCAAGGCCAAAGGCGCATCGGTTTCAGACGACATGATTCGCAAGAAGATGGCCGAACTGGCCGTGACTGCGCGCGAGCAGGTTCTGGCCGAGGGCTGAGCGCCGATGGCCGCCGTCCCGGCGCCGATCCAGCGCTTCCTGGACACCACGAATGCCGGCGATACCGCGGGCTTTCTCGACTGCTTTACAGTGGACGCCACGCTGGTGGACTGGGGCCGCAGGTTTTCGGGCCGCGAGGGTATTTCGCGCTGGAACCAGAGCGACAACATCGGAGTGAAGGCGAAGCTGAGGCTTATCCGCATCGAAGGCGCGGCGGGGGTCTACCACGTCACGGTTGCGGTCACCGGAGGCGGCTTCAACGGGGAGGGCACGATGGCCTTCACCCTTAGCGGCGATCGCATTGCCCAGCTCGTGATCAGCTAGCCCTGATCCTCTTCATCAGTTCTGCGAACATCAGCAGCCCTTCCGGCCACGGCCCGTGGCCAGACGCGGTGTTGATATGGCCGGCATCGCCGGCGAGCTGGAAGTCGCTGCCCCAGTCGGCAGCGAATTCGCGTGCCCGCTCGACGCTGACCAGGGGATCGCTCGTGGACACCACGACCATCGAGGGGAATGGCAGCGGCGCGGTCGGCACATTGCCGAAACCGGCAACGGTCTGCGGCAGAGCGGGCGACTGCATATCGGGGGGCGACACCAGGAACGCCCCGCGGACCTTGGTGTCGGCGAGCCGCCGCGCTGTATGAACAATCGCGGCCGTTGCCAGTGAATGGCCGATGAGCACGACCGGCCGCGTCGCCAACATGATCTCCTGGTGAATTCGCCCCACCCAGTCGCCCAGCACGGGGCGGTCCCAGTCGTCCTGCTCGATGAAACGGGCGTTGGCCATGCGCGCGCCCCAGCGCCGCTGCCAGTGGCCGGGACCGGAATTGCCAAGCCCGGGCGCGATCAGGATATCTGCTTCCGAAATCTTCATCGCCGCGACCTAGCCGCCTCGGGCCCTCGGCACAAGGCACTTGCGCGCGGGCGGAAGGCTAGCCCTCGTCTCCACGCGGGTGGAAGAAGGCAGCCATCTCGCCCATCCCGATCCGGCGGTAGTATTCGACGGCCTCGGGATAGGCGAGCAGCACAAGGCCTACGCGCGGCCCAAGGATCTGGTAACAGGTCTCGAGCAGCCTGCTGCCGATGCCTCTACGCTGCCATCCCTCGCGCACGCAGAGGTCGGCCAGATAGCAGACCCACGCGCCGTCCGAGATGCCGCGGGCGACCCCCACGATCGTCCCATCAGCGGCGCGGGCGCTGACCAAAAGGTTGGAGCCCTTGAGGATTTCGGCGATCCGCTCGCGATTGTGCACAGCCCGCTTCCCCGCCATGTAGGTCGAGCCGATGACGGCGATGTAGTCGTCTGCCGTCAGCCCAGGTTCAGCGGCGTACGTAATGTTCAAAGCTCGGGCCCAAAGACGCGTTCGAAGATCGCATCGACATTCTTGAGATGGTAGAAATCGTCGAACATCGCATCGATGTCCGCGGGTTTGAGTCTTGCAGCGACCTCCGGGTCCGACTTCAGCAACTTGGCGAACTGGCCCGCTCGCCCCCCGGGCATCTCCCACACCTTCATTGCGTTGCGCTGCACAGCAGCATAGGCATCCTCGCGGCTCATACCGGCTTGAGTGAGCGCGAGCAGCACGCGCTGCGAGTTGTGCAGGCCGCCCAGCAGGTCAAGGTTCCGCTTCATTGTCGCCGGATACACCACGAGCTTTTCCATGAGGCCGCACAGGCGCGCCAGCGCGAAATCCAGCGTCACAGTGGCGTCCGGACCGATCATGCGTTCGACCGAAGAGTGCGAGATGTCGCGTTCGTGCCAGAGGGCCACGTCCTCGAGTGCAGGGGTCACCATGCCACGGACCAGCCGGCTGAGGCCCGTGAGATTCTCAGATAGAACGGGATTCCGCTTGTGCGGCATCGCCGAGGACCCCTTCTGTCCCGGCGAGAAATATTCCTCGGCCTCGAGCACCTCCGTGCGCTGCAGATGCCGGACCTCGGTCGCCAGCCGCTCGATCGAGGCGGCCACCACTCCAAGGGTCGCAAAGAACATCGCGTGGCGGTCCCGGGGAATGACCTGCGTGGAGATCGGTTCGGGCTTGAGGCCGAGTTTCTGTGCCACATGCGCCTCGACCGCGGGGTCGATATTGGCGAAGGTGCCGATCGCTCCGGAGATCGCGCAGGTCGCGATCTCCTCGCGCGCTGCCACCAACCGCGCGCGGCCGCGGGTGAACTCCGCATAGGCCTGCGCAAGTTTGATGCCGAATGTCGTGGGCTCGGCGTGGATGCCATGCGACCGGCCAATGGTGATGGAGTACTTGTGCTCCTTGGCGCGACGCTTCAGCACAGCGAGCAGCTCGTCGACATCGGCGATCAGGATGTCCGCCGCGCGCGAGAGCTGCACCGCGAGCGTGGTATCGAGGACGTCTGAGGATGTCATTCCCTGGTGGACGAAGCGTGCCGGACTTCCCACGAGCTCGCCCAGATGCGTGAGAAAGGCGATTACGTCGTGGCGGGTGGTCTGCTCGATTTCGTCGATCCGCGCGGCATCGAACAGAGGTTCGCCGCGCTTAAGGCTCGCCGCGCGCCTGGCAATCGCGTCCCGGATCGCATCGGGCACATCGGCGGGAATGGTGCCTAGCTCTGCCATCTTCTCGGCTGCGGCAAGCTCGATTTCGTACCAGATCTGGTATTTCGTTTCAGCCGACCAGATCGCCGCCATTTCGGGGCGCGAATAACGCGGGATCATGGTCAGGCTCTGAGACTGGTGGCAGCGTCGCGGAGCGCCTTGATCCGGCGCTCATAGGTCTTGGAGTCGTTGCCCGAAAACACGGCGTTGCCTGCGACGAGCACATTCGCACCGGCCTGCGCGACGAGCGGCGCTGTTTCGGGGTTTATCCCGCCATCAACCTCAAGGTCGATCGGACGGCGGCCGATCAGAGCCTTGGCCTGTTTGAGCTTTGCGAGGGCTTCTGGAATGAAGTTCTGTCCGCCAAAGCCGGGATTGACGCTCATGATCAGGATGAGGTCGACATAGTCGACCACGTGCTCGAGCGCGGCGACGGGGGTTGCAGGATTAATTGCCACGCCCGCGCGTTTGCCTTCCGCACGGATGGCTTGCAGGGAACGGTGCAGATGCGGCCCCGCTTCGGCGTGGACAGTGATGATATCGGCGCCGGCCTTGGCAAAGGCGGCAAGATAGGGATCGGCGGGCGCGATCATCAGGTGGCAGTCGAGGACCTTTCCGGTCAAGGGCCGCAGCCACTGCACCAGCACCGGCCCGAGCGTGATGTTGGGCACGAAGTGCCCGTCCATCACATCTACATGGATGTAGTCGGCGCCAGCCGCCTCGATGGCGCCGATCTCTTCGCCCAGCCGCGAGAAGTCGGCGGACAGGATGGAAGGCGCGATGCGGATCGCGGGGCCGGCCATGAATGTCTCTCAGGTGCAGGTTCGGCTGGTGCTTAGCTGCCAAGGGGGCGTCGGGCAAGGGGCGGGCTTTGTTCATTTTGGCTTCAGCTTGGGCTGGTTAGCCAAAGGCACACAGGTGATAAGATGACTGATGACTCCGAAGCGTTCGATGCGAATCTGCCTGAAGACGCGGCGGAGGCCTTGTCGCTGGTTGCCGCCGCCCTTTACGACGCCGCGCTCGATCCGGCGCTCTGGCGTCCGGCGATGCAACTGGCGACGCGATTCACGCTCGGCTCCGCCTCGGCCATCTACGAATGGTCGATCGAGGGGACCTCACGCGGCTTCATCCATGACGACGGACGTCTGGCGCCTGCATTCAAGTCCCTCTATTTCCAGCACTATGCGCGGATCGACCCGGTGTTGGTCGAGCAACGTGCGGTCGCCATCGATGAGCCCTTCAGCGTGGGCGACATGCTGGACCTCCAGCGTTACCGCAGGTCAAGATTCTTTCGCGCCTGGTCGCAGCCGGACGGGATTGTCGACGTTCTTGCCGCCCCAATCGAGCGGACGGCCAGTTCGGCCGTTCTCTTCGGCGTTGTGCGCCGCCTGGCCGACGGACCAGCGGACGAGCCGATGCGGCAGCGTATGCGCGTTGTTTCCCCCCATATCAGGCGCGCAATGGTGATCGGCGGGCTCCGCGCGGCAAGCGCGGCCCACACCACGGATTTGCGGGCTACCCTTGATGGGCTGGAGGCTGGAGTGTTCCTCGCCGATGCGGAGGGCAGGCTCCTCCACGCCAACACGGCGGGCGCGCAGATGCTCGCCGAAGGCGCCGCCATGCGCAGCCGAAATGGCCGCCTCGCGCCACCCGACGAGGCGGCGGCGGGCATGCTGAGCGAGGCGCTGGCGGCCGCGCGCGACGGGCGGACGCCTTCGGGCGATCAGGGCAAGGCCATTGCCATCACTGGCCGCGACGGGACCCGCTTTGCCGCCCACCTGCTGCCGCTGGGGCTGAGCCGGCAGGCGGGCGTCGAGAGCGCCGCCGCCGCGATCTTCATACACCGCGCCGCGCTGAGCACGCCCGTCGCGCCGGAGCTGGTGGCGCGGGCCTATGGGCTCACGCCCGCCGAACGGCGGGTACTGTCTCATATCGTGGAGGCCGGCAGTGTGGGGCAGGCGGCCGAGCGGCTTCGGCTCTCGGAGACCACGGTGAAAACGCACCTGCATCGCATCTTCAGCAAGACCGGCACCGGCCGGCAAAGCGAGCTCGTGAAACTGCTCGCCGGCTTTGCCGGGCCGCTGGCCCGCTAAAGATCGACCGAACGGATGACGACACTGGTCCTGGGACCTGGCACTGGCCAACCCGGGACATTATCGAAAAAAGGACTCCGCAATGTTTGGACGCCGACGCAACAGCACAGCCGATGCGGTCCGCACGCCGCCCGATCTGCGCGATAAGGCCGCTCGCGATCGCTTCATCTTCGGGGACGGCGACCGCAATCCGCCAGAGCGCAGCGTCGGCGAATTCCTCCTCTTTGCGGTCGGCATGGGTTTAGGCGGCCGCTGAGCCGGCCTCGCGATCACGGGGAGTTGGTCCGGCGCGGGTTGCAAACCCGGACTTTTCCGTTCAAGTGCTGCGCGCCGGGCGGCAGGTCAAAGGGCGCAGATGGACGGTTTTTCGTTTCCGCTGGTGTTCGGCGCAGGGGTGTTGAGCTTTCTGAGCCCTTGCGTGCTACCGCTCGTGCCGCCTTATCTCACCTATATGGGCGGAGCGTCCTTCGATCAGCTGCGTGCCGACGGCGCCTCGGCTGGCCTTATCTGGCGGAAGAGCGTCTTCACATCGGTCTTCTTCATTCTTGGCTTTTCCCTGGTGTTCGTGACCTTCGGGGCGACCGCGACCGCTTTCGGCCAGGCCTTCCGGCAGGCGGTTCCGGTGGTCACGCCGGTCGCCGGGCTCTTCATCATCGCCATGGGCCTGCACTTTCTGGGGGTATATCGCATCGGCCTGCTCGACCGGCAGTTGCGGCACTCGGGTCCGGGCGTTGCCAGCGGGCCCCTGGGCGGCTTTCTGCTCGGCCTCGCATTTGCGGTGGGTTGGACCCCATGCATCGGCCCAGTCCTGGCAGCGATCCTCTCGGTCGCGGCGGTGCAGGAGACCGCCTGGCAGGGCGCCGGGCTGCTCGGCATCTATTCGCTCGGCCTGGGCGTGCCGTTCCTGCTTGCTGGCGTCGCGATCGGGCCGTTCCTGACCTTCTTTGCCGGTTTC
>DASZSH010000224.1:0-12885 GCA_035548755.1 Devosia sp. | reverse complement strand
GAGCGGATCGGGCAGTTCCAGCCGCAAGGCCCCGAGGACGAGGCCGCCGCGGCGCAGGCGACCGACTATGTCAACTGGATCTGGTCGAGCCAGAACAACGGCCCGATGATCCTGCATCACTGGCTGAAGGACGGGCTGCTGCAGCGCCTCGGCGTGATCAAGGTCTGGTGGGATCGGAGCCAACGGCGCCGGCGCGAGAGCTATCGCGGCCTGACGGAAGAGGAGCTCGGTGCGCTGGCCCTTGGTGACGACGACCGGATCGTCCGGCATGAGGAACGGCCGGAGACCGTCATCGATCCGGTCTCGGGGCAACCGGTCACACTCACGGTCCATGACCTGGCGATCGACCGGGTCGAGGCGGAAGGATGCGTGCGGATCGCCGCCATCCCGCCCGAGGATTTCGGCTGCGACCCGCGCGCGGCTTGCGACGAGGAGATGGCGTTCGCCTTTCATCGCTGTCGAAAGACCGTTTCCGATCTCATCGAGATGGGCGTGCCGAAGGCCAAGGCCCTGGCGCTCTCGCCGGGCGACGACGATCTCGACAGCGAGAAGGCGGCGCGACGCCATCCCGACCAGGATGACGGCGCGAGCGATCACGAGGCGAGCCTCGACCCGGCCATGCGCTCGGTCTGGGTGGCGGAGTGCTATCTCAAGGTCGATGCGGACGAGGACGGGATCGCCGAATGGCGCAAGATCACGGTCGCGGGGCCGACCTCGGGCGTCGAGATCCTGTTCGACGAGGAGGTGGACGGCCATCCCTTCTGTACCTGGACGCCGTTCCCGACGCCGCACAAGCTGGTCGGCGAGAGCCTCGACGACAAGGTCGGCGACATCCAGGAAGTGAAGACGGCGCTGATGCGCCAGGTGCTGGACAATCTCTATCTGACCAACAATCCGGGGCTCGGCGTCACCGAGCGGGTCAATCTGGGCGATGCGCTCGACCGCGAGATCGGCGGCGTGGTGCGGGTGGAGGACCAGGCGGGGCCGGTCGGCAACCATATCATGCCGATCACCGTGCCCTTCACGGCGGGCGCCTCGCTGGGCGTGATGGAATATATCGACCAGGCGAAGGAGATGCGCACCGGCGTGTCGCGCCTGTCGCAGGGGCTCGATGCCGACGCGCTCGGCCAGACGGCGACCGGGGTCAATGCGATCACCAACCTGGCGCAGGAGCGCCTGGCGCTGATCGCGCGGGTCTTCGCCGAGAGCGGCCTCAAGCGCGCCTTCAAGAAGACGCTGGAGCTGGTCTGCAAGTATCAGGACAAGGCCAAGACCGTCCGGCTGCGCAACCGCTGGGTCCCGATGGATCCGCGCGAATGGTCGGACCAGATGGATTTCACGCCGACGGTCGGGATCGGGAGCGGCAACAGGGACCAGATCCTGGCCCATCTGCAGCAGATCCTGGCGCTGCAGGTCCAGGCGATACAATTTCAAGGCGGGGTCCAAGGACCCCTCGTCGACCTTCATCACATCCACAACACGCTGTCGCGGCTGGTGGAGAATGCGGGGCTGAAGGCGCCGGAGCTGTTCTTCGCGGACCCCGCCGCCGCACCTCCTCAGGCATCGAAGCCGGAGGCGCCGCCGGCGCCCGATCCGCGGCTGCTGGCGGCGCAGGCACAGTTGCAGCTCGAGCAGGCCAAGGTGAATGCAGAGATGCAGCTCCAGCAGGCCCGCGCGCAAGCCGACATGCAGGTGGCGGCGATGAAGGCCGAGGCCGAGATCGCGATCGCCAGGCAGCGCGCCGCCGCGCAGATCGAGATCGACCGGCAGAAGGCGGCCGCCGCGGCGGAACTGGCAGGGGTCCGCGCCGGGCTCGAGCATGAGCGCAAGACGGCGGAGCTGGCGGCAGAGGCCGGGCTCGAGGCGGCCAAGGTGGCGCTCGGCACCGGCGATGGCGAGCTGAGGGCGCCGCGATGAACCTGGATCGGGCAAAGCGGGTGGCCGCGCTGCTGGACGATCAGGATGTGCGCGAAGCGTTCGAGACGATCGAGCGCGACATCCTGTCGGAGTGGCGCTCGGCGATCGATGCCGAGAAGCGCGAGGCCTGCTGGCACGATATGGGCGCGCTGATGCGGCTCAGGGCGCGGCTCAAGGGGTTTGCGGGGGATGCGCGGAAGGAGAAGGCCGGCTCGACGGCTTAATTCTGGTCGGAGCCTTCGCCAAGCCCTTCCGGATAGTATTTGTGTGTGCCCTCGATCGGCCGGGCCAGCCAGTAGCCATGCTCGCGATTGAACTTCAGGGTGGCCTCCATCTCGAGCTCGCCGGTCTGGTAGATGACGACCCGCATTCCCTCGGAAAGCTTGTCCGCGATGGGCGCTATGCTTTCCAACGATCCCAGAACGCAGAGCGAGAAACAGAATTCGCCTTCGTAGATCTCGGAATCGTTACCGTCAAAATAGATGCGGTACATTGTGTGCTACTTCTTCCCACCTCTCCCCGCTACGGGCAAGCGCGAGCGGTGCTCGCGCCAACCCTTCGCAACCCTTTCCCCCCGCTGACGCGGGCGGAGAGGAAACCGCCCATATCGTCAATAGTGCGAGCAGGCCTGGCCCTTGTTGAGGCAGGCGATGTTGGCCTGGGCGTTCTTGAGGTCGTAGTCGGCGTAGTAGTTGGTGCTGGCGATCATCTCCGTGCGGTCGTGGTCGGAGAGGTCGGGGGCCTTCTGCAGGACCGCGGTGTGGCAGCCGCGCCAGTCCTCGATGCTCGCCCGGTAGCTGTTCATCGCGGCGATGCAGGCCTGGCGGTCGGAGGCCGAGGCGCCGTGGAGGATGACGTCGATCGCGCAGGGCGGCTCCTCGGGCGGGCGGCTCGATTTGCACATATCCGGAACTGCAGGCTGGGGCGGCAGGCTCGCCTGCTGCTTGTTGCCGGAGCAGGCGGCGAGAAGTGTCGCCAGCAGGAGTGCTGAGGCCGGTAGATGGCGCGAGAGGCGAACGGGCATGGGCAGGAATCTCCCCCTGGTTCCTGAGGCGGGATTATCGCTTCGGGGCTTGCGTTCGTCACGGCTGGTTTCGATAGGCGCAGCCTTTGCTTGAGGGGACGAGTCCGGGGCACCCCCTCCCCCTACCCCCTCCCGCAAGGGGAGGGGGCGTGGACAGTACTCAATATCGAGGAAAATCAGATGACCGAGACGACGGCGACGCCCGGGAGGGCACCCGGCGAGGGCGGTGGCGTGCGCGAGTGGGCCGATTCTGTTGCGGCCCTGCTCGAGGCGGAGCGCCGGGCCCAGGATGACGACAGCAACAACGAGACCGACGATCCGGTCGGCGCGGCCGCCACGTTCCTCGGGGACACCGGTGCCGCCGGCGACGAGACGACAGGGTTCGACGATCCGGAACCCGGCGAGCAACCGAGCGACACCGGGATTTCTCCTTCTGCCGACGACAAGGCGGCGCCCGAGACCTTCCAGGTCCGGGTGAACGGGGAGGATCTGACGGTCACGCGCGACGAGCTGCTGCGCGGCTACTCCCGGACCAGCGACTACAAGCAGAAAACCGCCCGCCTCGCGGAGGAACGGCGCTCGGTCGACACCGAGCGGCAATCCCTCGCGGCGGAGCGGCAGCAGATCGAGCAGAGCCGGGCCCAGGCCTATGTCCTGGCGCTCGAGCATGCGACCGAGGATGCCTTGACGGTGGCCAAGGGGGCCAAGACCGACTGGTCCGCGCTCTCGAAGCAGGATCCGGCCAAGGCGCAGAGCGACTGGTTCGAATACCAGGCCGCCCGGGAACGGGTCGGCCAGGCGCTGCTCCAGGCCCGCCGCCAGGCCGCCGCCGACCAGCAACAGGCCCTGCGCCGGGCGGTCGCCCGGCATCAGGACCAGCTGGCGGGCGAGGCCCGCGCGGCGGTCGAGGCGATCCCCGAGCTCCAGGATGGAGCGCAGGGCGCCGCCCTGCTCACCGGCCTCAGGGACTATCTGGGCAGCGTGGGCTTCGAGGCGGCGGAGCTGGAGCGGCTTTCGGACCACCGCCTGATGGTCGTGGCGCGCGACGCGATGCTTTATCGCCAGATGCTGGCGAAGCAGCGGTCGGCGGCGGCCAAGAAGCGGGCCGAGGCGCCGCGGGTGATGAGCCCGACGCGCAGCGACCCGGCAAGCTCGGACAGCGATCGGCTGCGCAGCCTCCGCAAGCGGGCTCAGGAAACGGGAAAACTCCGGGACAATGCCGAGTATGTCCTGGCCAAGCTCAGGAGCCACTGACGATGACGATTGTCGCCAATACCTATCTGACCTTCTCCGCGATCGGGAACCGCGAGGATCTCGCGGACACGATCTACAACATCGATTCGGTCGAGACGCCGTTCCAGAAGGCGATCGACAAGGTGAAAGCCAAGGCCACGCTCCATGAATGGCAGACCCAGTCCCTCGCCGCTGCCGCCAACAACGCGCAGCTGCAGGGCGACGATGTCTCCTTCACGGCGGTGACGCCGACGACGCGCCTCACCAACCGTACCCAGATCTCCCGCAAGGAGGTCGCGATCGCCGGCACGCAGGAGGCCGTCGACAAGGCGGGGCGCGAATCGGAGCTGGTCTATCAGCTCATGCTCAAGACCAAGGAGCTGCGCCGCGATATCGAGGTGGTGCTGACCGGAAACCGCGCGCCGGTGACCGGCAACTCGACCACGGCGCCGCAACTGCGCCCGCTCTGTTCCTGGTATGCCACGAACGACAGCCGCGGGTCGGGCGGCTCGGACGGCACGAGCTCGGCCGCGGCGACCGATTCCGGCACGCCGCGGCCGCTCACCGAGGCGCTGCTCAAGAACGTGCTGCAGCTCTGCTGGGCGGCGGGCGGCTCGCCGGACCTGATCATGGTGGGGCCCTTCAACAAGACCGTGATCTCGGGCTTCGCCGGCAACGCCACCCGCACGCTCGACGCGTCGAAGGGCAAGCTGGTGGCGGGGATCGACGTCTACGAGGGCGATTTCGGGACGCAGAAGGTGGTGGCCTCGCGCTTCAGCCGCGACCGCGACTGCCATGTGCTCGACACCAGCCTCTGGGCGCTCGCCACGCTCCGGCCGATGAAGACCGAGGACCTCGCCAAGACCGGCGATGCCGAGAAGGCGATGGTGCTGACCGAATACACGCTGGAGGCCCGCCAGGAGGCGGGGTCGGGCGTGGTGGCGGATCTGACCACGGCGTAAGGCGCCAAGCCGAAGGAAGAGCGGGGAGGGGCCTGCCCCTCCCCGGGCCCCTCGCATGAGCAGGAAGCGAGAGCCTCAGGCAGCTTCGATCTCTGCCGATTCACAGAGCGCAGTCAGCTCGCAGCCATAGGAGGGGTCGATGGCGACGAGTGCGAGGCGGCCCTCGGCGATGGCTTGGGCCGCTTCGGCAACCAGACGGTCCTCGTCCTTCGTGCCGCCCAGCAGCCGGCGGAGCAAGCCTCTGTCGGGCGGCATCCGACTCGCGATCGACAGCGACAGGATGATGTTGCCCTCGCGGAAATCGTTGCAGAGGAGCCGGCGCACGCCTTTGAGCTGCAGCCGGTAAGCCTGGCCGGCGACGTCGCGCAGCGCGACGCGAAGGCCGTTGCCGGCCTGGAGCTCGAGGCCCTGGACGGTACCGTCATGCAGGTCGGGCTGCCGCAGCTCGCCTTGCGGGTCGATGGTCACGATCATGGGCCGCGATCCTAGACCAACCGTGCTGTATCGCCTACCGAGCAGCCCCCTCCCCGGCCCTCCCCCAAAAGACGGGGGAGGGGACGAAAGTTGCCAATGTCCCGCATGCTCTATCTCCAGACGGCCGACGGGCTGGTCGAGCATCTGGTGGCGGATGCGTCGGAGCCGGGGCGATATGCGATCCGGTATGAGGCCGACGTCACCGCCAACATCGAAGAGAACAAGGCGCGGTTCAACGGGCCGGACCGGACGCTCGACGGATTGGGGCGCAAGGTGGCCTCGATCCCGAATGCGGTGGCGATGATCTGGCTCACACGCTACGGCGTGGACGTGTTCAGGAAGGATCATTGGCCGGCGGTGCGCCGCCTGCTCAACGATCCGGAGTGGCGTCATCTGCGCACCGCGCCGGGGAAGATCTAGCGATCAATCCCAGACAACGAGCGAGTGCCCCTCCCCCTACCCCCTCCCGCATCCTCCTTCGCCCGATGGGCTTCGGAGGACAGGAGGGGAGGGGGCTGGAACAGCGAACATCTCGCCCCTCCGGCAAGAAGGCCGGAAACTTGAAACGCCTCGCCCCCTCCCTTCACGGGAAGGGGTAGGGGGAGGGGCTTTCTCAGACGAAAGGACGAGGCGATGCCCATCAACATTCTGCAGCGCGACGACGGGTCGATGACCCTGGGTGGGGACGATCCGACGGTGGGGTTCATCAACGAATCCACCGAATGGATCGCGAGCTCGGTCGACAAGCGGTTCTTCACGGCGACGCGGCCCTATCGGGTCAAGGCGGTGAGCGCGACGGTGACCGTGGCGGGGACCGACGGCTCGGCCGTCACGGCCGCGATCCGCAAGGTGCCTTCGGGCACGGCGATCGGGTCGGGCACGGCGCTGCATGCGGGCTCGATCAATCTCAAGGGCACGGCCGACACGGTCCAGGACCTGGCCCTCTCGACCAGCTCGACCGATCTCGATCTCGCCGACGGCGACAGCCTGGCGATCGACTTCACCGGCACGCTGACCTCGGCGACCGGGGTGGCGACCGTCACGCTCGCGCCGAAATACGCCTGAGCGAGGGCCTCCCCATGGCCGGCAATCCTTCGCTCCAGACCACCTATCGGCAAGGCGCGCATCAGAAGGCCGCCTTCACCGGCACCGCCGGCACGATCGCGAACGGCATCGGCGCCTATACCAAGACCGTGCGCGTGATCGTGACCGCGGCGGCCTACGTGAAGATCGGCAACAGCCCGACGGCGACGGTCGCCGACATGTATATGGCGGCGAACTGGCCCGAATATTTCACTGTGACGCCGGGGCAGAAGGTCAGCGCGATCCAGGTCAGCGCGGGCGGCGACCTGCATGTGACCGAGATGGACCAGTAAGGATGGGCCTCGCGAGCCATATCGAGCTCAAGGAAGCGGTCGCGCGTCGGCTGGGGCGGTCGGGCGACGCCGATCTCGAGGCGGAGCTCGACGATTATATCGACCTGGCCGAGGCGCGGTTCCAGCGGGAGCTGCGGCTCAGGGCCCAGGAGCAACGCGCGACCGCGGTGCTGAGCAGCGCCTATCTGGACCTGCCGACCGATTTCCTCGAGCTCCGGAACATCCAGCTCGACACCGACCCTGTCCGGTCATTGGAATGCGTGAGCCCGGAGATCATCGACCGCTCCTATCCGCAAACAGCGCCGGCGCGGCCCCAGGTCTATGCGATCCTCGGCAGCGCGCTGCAGTTCGCGCCGCCGCCGGACCGGAGCTACACGGTCGAGATCGATTATTGGAAGCGGTTCGAGGCGCTGTCGGACGCGGCCCCGAGCAACTGGCTCCTGGTCAACGCGCCGGACGTCTATCTCTTCGCGGTGCTGGCCGAGGCCGCGCAGGCGACGGGCGACAGCGCGCGCTGGCAGGAATACGAGGCGCGGCTCGCGGCGGCGCTCGACAAGCTCAAGGTGTTCGACCGGCGGGCCTCCTATAGCGGGGCGACGCTGCGGGTGCGGCCGCGGGTGGTGGTGTGAGCGGGCGAGGCCGGCCGTTCAGGCCGGGATAGCTGCCACCCCCTACCCCAGCCTCCTCCGCAAGGAGAGAGGGGAAGAAAGCAGAGATACGAGGCAGGACATGGTCGCGAGCGTCGTGAGCTCCATCTTGGCCGGCACGATCGGCGCCGTTGCGACGGAAGGCCAACGCCGGCCCGGGCAATGGGCGGAAATCGCGGCGGAGAAGACGATCCAGGTGGCCGACAGCGCGCCGCCGGCGATCCGCGACCAGGCGCGGGCTTTCAAGGCGGCGCTGACGCGGCTCTTCGCCAATTACATCCGCATGGCGATCGCGGAGGACCGGGCGTTCCTGGCAATGGCGCTCGAACGCGAAGGCCATGGCGAGATCGCGCAATTCGTGAGGAACCGATAGATGGCGACGACGACGGCGCTCTGCACCAGCTTCAAGTCCGAGATCCTGACCAAGACGCACAACCTGGCGTCGGACACGATCAAGGTGGCACTCATCAAGGCGAGCCCGACCGGCAGCTATGGGGCCGCCTCCACCGCCTATTCGAACATCACGGGCAACAGCGACGAGGTGTCGGGCACGGGCTATACGGCGGGTGGCGCCACGCTCTCGGGCGGGGCCGTGACGACCTCCGGCACGACGGCCTTCGCCGACTGGTCGGACGTCTCCTGGTCCTCGGCGACGATCTCGACCTCGGCCTGCATGATCTACAACAGCTCGGCCTCGAACAAGGCGATCTCCACGCATGATTTCGGCGGGACGCAGACGGTGACGGCGGGGACCCTGACGCTGGTGTTCCCGACCGCGGATGCGTCGAACGCGATCATCCGGATCGGCTGAACGGGCCCGGCGGGGCTGTTGCGGCGGCCGGCGGTTCTGCCAGACTGCGGCGGGGACCCGGTTCCCAGGAATGACATCCTGGCCGGCCCTCGGGCCCGGGGAGCCGCAGCGGCGATGAAGCTGACCATCGGCGACAAGACCAAGGACAATCCGACGACGGCGGATATCGAGCAGGCGGTCGAGGCGGCGCGCCGGGGCCAGGATGACGATATCGTCGAGCTCGAGGCGGGCGAGGACGAATATCTCGAGGCGCTGCACGAGGGCGACGGGCGCTTCAGCCTCGGTTATGGCGACAAGACCGGGCGCTTCCACACGGAGGAGCCGATCGAGACGGCGCGGGTGAAGTCCGTGCTCGGCAAATATGCGAGCGGCGATCCGGCTTGGCGGCGGGAATGCCGCCTGCTGCCGGACGCGAAATCGCCCGGCGGGCGCAAGCGCATCGGCTCCGAGCCGCCGGTCTGGGCGATCGTGCTGGTGGCGGTGGCGTTCTTTGCCTTGCCGATCCTGTCGATGCTGCCGGATTCCTGGACGGAAGGCTGGCTCTCCGGGATCGGGCCGGCCTGGATCGTCGCGGGGCCGATCGTGGTGCTGCTGGTGGCGATCGTGGCGCACAAGCTTTTGCAGGTGCGCCGCGCCGCGGCCTGGCCGCAGGTGCCGGGGCGGATCACGAAGTCGGAGGTGGCAGCGCGGCACAAGTCGCGTGGCGACCGGCCGAGCGAGGTCGTGAACGAGCCGGCGATCGAATACGAGTTCACGGCCAATGGGCTCAAGTACACCGGCACGCGCATCGGCATCGGCGAGGACAGCGGCGGCGCCAACACCGAGGCGATGCTGGCGCGCTATCCGGTGGGCGGCACGGTGATGGTCTATTACGATCCGGCCGATCCGGGGAATTGCGTGCTGGAACGCGAGCTGCCGAAGGGCGTCTCCAAGGGCTGCCTCGGGCTGCTGGCCGGGCTGGCGGTCGTGGCCTATGGCGTCTGGCGCTTCGGCGGGCCGGTCCTGACCACGCTCGAAGGGCGGATGGGCGAGGACCGGAGCCACATCTTCCTGATCGCGGGCGGCGCAGGGCTGTTCCTGCTGCTGCTGTTCTTCGGCGCGCGCAAGAGCGCCAAACAGGGCAATGCCTGGCCCAGCGTGAGCGGGCGCGTGGTGCAGAGCGGGACCGAGAGCTACCAGGAGCGGATCGACCGCAGGACCGTGACGCGCTACGCGCCGGTGGTGGAGTATGCCTATCTGGTGAACGGCCGCGAATATCGCAGCCGGCAGATCCGGCTGCCCAAGGTGCAGATCGGCCGCTCGCAGGCGGGAGCCGCGAAGATCGCGGCGCGCTATCCCGAAGGCAAGGAGGTCGAGGTGCATTACGACCCCGCCAATCCCGGCGAGGCGGCGCTGGAGCGATCGAGCGGCGCGGCCTGGTTCCTGCTGGTGCTGGCGCTGATCGGGTTCGGGGTGGCGGTTTATGCGAGTGGGGTGGTGGGGTAGGGCACCCCCTTCGCCCTCATTGACTAAATATCTGGCGCCTACTTCGGGTTGCGAGCTACGAAATTAGGGCAGATTGACACGGTCCCGAGCGCTAGAACGGTGTCACGCCGGCTCCCGCCATATCAGATCGGAGCGCCGCCCAGTTTCGGGATTCTTCCTGAATCCGTCGCGCCAGCGATTGGCGAGCCTTCGCGATCTCGGCAGGCCGATCGCGTGGAAATTGGCCTGCCCACCACGCCAGATCGTTTTCCATGAAATGAGCTTGGACGAGGCGGCCACAGGCGCGTTTTTCCTTCGCCCGCATCTCGGCGGCTTCATCGCGTGCGTCCTGAACCTGCAAACCGAAGGAGCGGTTAGCACCATGATGGCGCCAGCGTACGAGCGGCTCCGGCATCATCTCGGCGCCCCGCTTCAACAGCGCACGGAACGAAATGACATGATCAATCTCGACAGGCATGGGATCGGGCTTGGGGAATTCCCGGAACAGCTCCATTCGCCAAGCCAGCGCCGCCCCTAACTGCACCGGATTTCTTCCGATTCTCGTCGCTAGATCCAGAGATACGGGCGGCATGGTGGCAGGATCATACTGAACGCGCGTCGGGCGACCTTGTAAGTCGATGATCGTAGTATTGCAGGCGACTGCCGATAGGTCCCGTGCGATCAGCCGCTCCATTTGCTTAGTGACACGATCTGGCTCAAAGAGATCGTCGCCATGACCGAGTACCACGAACTCTGTTTCGACACGGGTGAGTAGATCGCGGACATGGCGGACGGCAAGATTAGTTTCATTCCGCCTAACGATGACACGATGCGGTCCCGAATAGCCGGAAACAGCGCGCTCAATGACCGCAAACGTATCGTCCGTGGAGCAATCGTCGGAGATGACGATCGTAAGGGATGAATAGGTTTGGGCTAGGGCGCTTGCAATCGAGGTTGCGACGAACTGCGGCTGATTGTAGGCCGTCAGTAGAAAGGTGACGGGTTCCATCTAAGATATCCCAATGCGCCGGGCTTCTTCCAGAATCACGGCTGCGGCCCGGGACGCTCCGTTCTCGGGAATCATATCTCTCGCTGCCTTGGCGATCACCTCACGGCGAGAGGCTGATGCCAGGGTCTCAAGAGACGTGATCAGCGCCTCTTCGTCGCCGAACCGGATGGTGAGGCCGGCGCCTGCGTCGGTGATCATGCGACCCCGCCGAGCCCAATCGTCCCAAGGCTCTTTCAGTTCCACGAACAGCGTCGGCACGCCCTGATGGAGAAGCTCTGCTGTACTGTTATAGGAAAGGCCGGAAATCGCTAAGTCAAAGGCCGGCCAGCATTCGGCCAGCGGCGCATAGCTGAACTCGATAGCGTTCGCAGCCCCAAGGTCGAGCGGTGGCCCGTAGTCGAGCGGTGGCCTCGCAACGGCAAAGGTCCATTGAGGGAAGCGGCCGCAAACTGAGAGAATCCAATTTCGAGATTGGATGATATCAGGCCGCCCACCGCCGCCGAATCCAACATAGACGAGAAAGGCATCCGCAGGAACGCCCAAGGCCCGCCGCGCCTGAGACCTGGGCATGGCCTCGTCGCGCGAGCGAACGAGAATAGGTCCGACATAATGGACCGGCTTCGAGGTTTCCATTTTGACCTGCTCGTCTGGCCGGTGCGGCGCGATGATCACGTCATGGATAGCTTCGATCTGCGCGTTCCGTCGGGCGCCATGTGGGTCCGCCGGGTGAGGCTCCCGCGCGATGAAGATTTTTCGCGCCCGGTGCTGTCCGATCCAGGCGAGAGATCCGAGTTGACCTTGCGGGAAAAAATCAACGGCGATCACGTCGGGATCGAAGCGTGTGATCGTCGCTTGTGCAACCCCGAGATTGATTTTGCGAGCTTCATCGTTGCGGCCGTCTTCGGGGCCGGGCTTCGGCGATAGCATCTTCACTACCGGGAAGCTGTCCCGCGAGATGAGATGTGGAGCGTCGGAGTTCGTCAGGAACAGGAACTGAGTCTCGGGCACCAGCCGGCGTAATGCTCTCGCAATACCAAGAGTCCGCATGACGTGTCCGAGTCCATGACCATTAGAGGCATAAAAGAGTACACGCATGGCTTCCGGTGACACCCTTTGCACATTCGTCCCATACCAGAACGAGCCGCCATCAACTAACTACGCAACACTTGGACTGCGCAATTTCCACCCGGTGCTGCAATTCGACGATACCGTATCCGAATCGGCAGTTTTCACTGCAATCATGCCGCAGAATTACTCAAATGCTACAGGCGTAACCGTCTATGTGACCGGAACTGCGGTGGCGACGTCGGGTACCGTCGGCTGGACTGTCGAGTTTGAGCGGTTAGACAGCCTGACTGATGTCGATGTCGATAGCTTTGCATCTGCGCAGACGATCACCGCGGGATCGGTGCCCGCAACTTCCGGGCAGACACTGACGCTTAGTGGGGCAGTTACAAAGGGCGCAAATATAGACTCGGTCGTGGCAGGGGATCTGTTTCGTGTACGAATCAAACGAGATGTGGCGAATGACAATGCCATAGGTGATGCTGAACTGCTCGGTGTGGAGATTAGAGAAAGCTAATGGCTCTCACGGGCTGGTCGACTTCCAACTTTCTCAGGGCCTCAGCTACTCCCGTAGTTGCAACCCCATGCACGTTAGCTGGCTGGTTCAACCTTTCCGACCATTCTAATCAAGTGAACCTGATGGGGATTTATAACTCATCTGACACAACCGGAAATCGTAATCAGTTTGCGTTGTTGGCAACTACGGGCGCCCAGGTCGGCGCTCGAACCTCTGGCGGCGCGGCAGGAAATACCGCGTCAACGTCTACTTTTTTCATTGATGGCACCTATTTTCACGCATGCGGTGTTTTCTCGTCGCCTACAAGTAGGTCAGTTTTCTTAAATGGCACTGGGAAAGCAACCAACAGTTCAAGCCAAACCCCAGCCGGACTGAACAGGGTGTCC
>DASZSH010000223.1:0-6445 GCA_035548755.1 Devosia sp. | reverse complement strand
GTAGCGCAGCGCAACGCCATCGTCTTCCAGCCCGGCAAGGCCGCGCTCGTTGCAAGCTCGATGCCGGTGCTCGATGAGCTGGCTGGGGACCTTAATGCATGTCCCGACACCGACGTGCACGTGCAGGGACACACGGATTCGGACGGCGATCCAGATGCCAATCTCGCGCTTTCGGTTGCGCGCGCGGAAGCGGTGGTTGCCGAGCTGGTGAAGCGCGGCGTCGCCGATTCACGGCTCTATGCGGAAGGCTATGGCGAAACCGATCCGATCGCTTCGAACGACACCAAGGACGGCAAGGCCCGCAATCGTAGAATCGCGTTCGAGTTGACGCAGGAGTAGCGCCGTGATCCTTGACGGTCTGAACTATCTGCTGGCGATCTATTGGCCCTATATGCTCGGCGCGTTCGTCGTCGGGTTGGGCGCAGGCTGGTTCAGTTACACCGTGCCCAAACGCTAAGGACCCTGGGGCGTCAATGGGGAGCCTGATCCACATCGCCGAGATCGCCGGGCTGCTGTGCGTCGCCTACGTCGTCGGCTGGGCCGTTGGGTATGTGGGCCGACGCCTGTCTGCGTCTGCGCGGATCCCCGTCGTCAAAGACACAGCTGCCGGCTTGGTTGCGCCCGCGGCGGCGGTTGCGCCCCGACCGCCGGCGGCGGAACCGGCCGCCCCGGCCGCGGCCGACGCTCCGTCGCCGACGGCGGCGGCCCAGGTGGACAGTCCGGGGAGCCCGGTGGTTGCCGCCGCGGTCGTCCCCGTCGCGACGGTGCCGGTTTCGGGGCTCGATAGCCTGCGATCGCTCGCAAGCAGCATGCCCCTCATGCCCGATCCAGCCAAGGAGGCGGCCGGGCAGCCGGTCGCGGAGGATCCGGGCGTGAGCCAGACCGATGCATTGATCGCGGACGAGCCAGCCAATGTGCAGGCCGCCGGGGCGAAGACCCCGGCAAATCCGGAGATTGAGGAGCGCCGCCCGAGCACCGCAGAAACGGCCGCTGCGCCGGCCTCGAAGACCCCCTCGACGGCGATACGGGCCGACAATGCCGGTGATGCGGATCAGACCCCGGCGGGGATGTTCGAAGCAGGCCCCGCGAATAGTCCCGGCCTTGCCTGGGCCGGGCAGATAAGAGGCCAATTTGCGCCGCGTTTCGAGCATCGGGCCTCGGCAGAAACGCCAGTCTCAGCGCCTCCTGAGCGCGCCGAACTCGCGGCTGCGCCGACCGTAGCGAGCGAGAACGAGCCGGACCTGTTCGGAGCCGACGGCGCAACTGCGCCTGGGGAGGACGACGCGGCCAAAGACCGGCTTGAGCCTGCCGGCCTCGATGTCACGCTATTGAGTTCAATCGCCGAGCAGTTGCTTCCCACCGGCTCGGCCGCCAGCCTGAACGCCGCCGGGCCCTTGGATCAGAGCCTGCTGGGAGAGTCGGGCAAGATCGGCGAAGGTGCAGCCAGCGCTGCGACTGTTGCCCCGGACGCCATGCCAGCGGATATCGAGGTCGTCGCGGACATGGACGCGACTCCCTCTCTGGACGCCATTGTCTCGTCGCGCAACGAAATCGACGAGGATGCCGCGATGCGCGCGATCGAAGGCAACTGGTCGCGACGGGACGTCCCCGCCCCAACGGATGTGCCCGAACTCCCCGATGTCACCGCGGCGGTCAGCGCCGCCCAGGTCGCCGTCGAGCAGGTGCTCGCCCGCAACGGCGTCGAGATCGCCTCCGACAGCCGCGCCCAGGCCGCCTTCGGAAAGCCGCGGGGGCTCCCCGCGGCGCGGGGCGGCCAGCGCGACGATCTCAAGCTCATCGAGGGTCTGGGGCCGCTCGACGAGTCCACTCTCAACAACCTCGGAATCTTTCATTTTGACCAGGTCGCCGGCTGGAGCGAGCGCGAGGTGCTCTGGCTCGAAAACCACGCCTTTGCGCGAGGCCGTATCGGTCGCGAACAGTGGCAGGCGCAGGCGCGCCTGCTGGCAGGCGGCAGCGACGCGTCCCCTCGGGCGCGGCGCTAGGCGGCCCGGCGCGCGCCCGGCAGCTGACGGATGAAGTCGATGATCGGTTGCACGTCGTCGACATTGTCGAGGAGAGCCGGCGATCCCTGCGATTCGATGACGAAGGCCTCGGCGTCTCGTCGCCGACGCATCATCTCCTCGAAGGTTTCGCGGCGAAGCTGGTGCGTCAACTGCGTGCGCATCATCATGAGAGGAGCCGAGCCCAGCGCGTCGAACAGGGGCCATTGCGCCACCAGGACATCGTCGAGACCGAATGGCTCCAGCAGCTTGATCAGCGCGGGATCGAACAGAGGTTGCAGCCGGCCCCGCTTGTCGACGAAGTGCGTGCGCGTGGCGAGGCTCTCGAGCACGGCTTCGGGCGCATCCGGATAGTCGGCCATGACCATGCGCCTCAGCATCGGCCTCAGACTGGCCTCTCCCCGAACCCCCGTCAGCTCGCTGAGCGTCGTGCGCAACCGCACAAGGCCGCGAGGATCGGACACCGGCCCCGCATCGATCAGGACGGTGCCGGCGACCAGGGCAGGGCGGTCCGCCGCCAGGGCCATCAACACCTGTCCGCCATAGCCTTGGCCAACCAGCACCGCGCGCTCGATGGCCAGAGCCCGCAGCACGTCGACAAGGTCGGCCGCATCGGCGATCGAGGAGTACTGTTCGGCCCGGGGCCGGTCGGACGAGCGCCCGCGCCCTTTGAAGTCGACCAGAACGACCGGGCGCTCGGGCATCAACTGGCCGGCAAGACGCGCGAAGTCGGCATAGTCCGACATGTTGCGATTGTAGCCGGGCGCGCACACAATCGGCACGCGATCGGGTCCAAGCTGGCCGGCGACGTGAACCGCTATCTGCTCGGACGCTCTGCCCACGGTAATCATCCGCACCGGAAGGGCGTCGAAGGTCTTGTGATCGAGCGGCAGCGGACGCGGCTTGGCCATGGGCCAGTGTTAGCCGACCCTATCCTGCAATGGAATGCAGCGCCGCCGTGGGGCTGATCTCGCTTCCACCCAGCCTGGCGCGGTAGACTAGGTAGTTTCCGAGCACGCGCTGCACGTATTTGCGCGTCTCCTCGAATGGAATGAGCTCGACCCAGACAACCGGATCGACGTTGTCGGCCCGCGGGTCGCCGAACGCGGCGATCCACTTGTTGGCGTTGCCGGCCCCGGCATTGTACGCCGCCGCTGCAAGAAGCAGCGAGCCGTCATATGCTTCGAGCTGCCGGGCGAGATAACTCGAGCCGAGCAGCGTGTTGTATTCGGGGTCCGAGGTCAGCCTGCCTGGCGAATACGCAACCCCGATCTTCTTTGCCGTCTCCCTGGCGGTGGACGGCATGAGCTGCATCAATCCCTTGGCGCCCGAACGCGACACCGCATCGGGCTGGAAGCGGCTTTCTGTCCGGGTGATGGCGTAGATGGCGGCCATGTCGACGGCAGCGAGTTTGGTCGTGGGCAGCCCGTCTTTCGGGAAGCTGAACAGATCGAGAGGCACGCCGCGCTTGTCGGCAATGTCGGCGATGGCGATGGCCAGATGGTGGGCATCGATTTTTTGGGCCAGTCGCGCTGCGAGCACGAGTTCGCCGCCCGTCTTGAGCTCCGTCTGAGCAAGATTGCGCAGCAGGACGGCCGCCATGTCGTTCTGGTTGGCCGCGACGAGCAGATTGATCGCCTTGACCGCGTCGCGGGCATTGAACGTCGCCTCGCTGCTGGCGGCCGAGGGCAGGGGGCGCAGCTCGACTGGCTTCAATCCCAGTTCGGAACGGGCGAGCAGCCCGTAGTAGATCGTGCCATACGCCGCCGCGACTTCGTAGGCGGCGCGCGCCCCCTTGGCATCGCCCGCTTCGGCCCGGGCGCGGCCAAGCCAGTAGTTGGCCTGGCTGACCGAGTCCGGCAGGGTCGACAGCTTCGCCATCGCCTCGAAATGGCGGACGGCGGTCCTGGGATCGTGCAGGAAGCTCAGCGCGATCCAGCCCGCGTGGAACCGCGCCTCCACGAGCCTGCCTTCGGGTCCGGCGGTGTAGCCGGCCGCGGCGGCATAGGCCCGCTTCGGGTCGCCGGCGCCGAGGAGCTGTCGGATCAGCGTGCGCCGTTCGTACCACCACTGTTGGGCATCGGGATCGGAGGGCGTGCCCTTGTTGAGATAGGCGATGGCATCGTCCCACAGGCCGAACTGGCGCGCCCGCTGCGCCCGGGAGAAGGCGTAGATGGGGTTCGTCCGCTCGGCCGGGTCGACCTTGTCGAGCAACGCCTTCGCATCGCTGGCGTTGCGCGACACGGCAACGCGCGCCAAGGCGAGGGACTTCTGCGCCGGCGTCATGAATTTCATGAGCCGCTCGACCGCGCTGGCGCGATCGTTCATCATGAGGTGCTCGGCGCGCGCCCAATGGTCCTTGCGCGTGAGCAGACCGCCCAGCTGGTCGAGAACCTTCTGCTCGGTCTTGCTGTCGAGGAAATCGTTGATCCAGATGTGCCGCGCGATGGCTGCGGCGCGGTCGGTCTTTCCGGCATCCTCATAGGCCTTGGCGAGCGCGATCTGCGCCTCGAGCGTGTTGGGCATGCTGCCGCCCAGCTCGGAAATGATCTGACCTGCGCTGGCATCGGCCTTCAGCAGGGCCTGTTCAAGCCGCGTCTTGAACACGGCCGGGCTCACCAGCTCAGGCGCGTCGGCTTCGAACGCCTTGACGGTCTCGGCCGGGATCGCGCCATTGCCGTAGTAGATCGCGGCCCACTGAACCGTCTGGCGCTCGATCCTTTCGGGAAGGCCGGCGGCGGCGCGGTATGCCTCCGCGAATTTCCCGGCCGTCACCAGCGCCAGGGCCGCCGCGAAATCCGCCGATGCGCGCTCGGGCATCGCCGGCGCGGCCGGAAGGGGCTGCGACGCGATAGGCGGCGGGGGAGCCGGCACCGGGGCGGCATCCAGGGAGCCCGTGATGATCTCGTCGATCCCTTCGGCTGCCGGCGCCGCTGGAAACGAGATGGACGTGGCAATGATCAGTGCGGTGGCAAGCGCCCCGCCCAGGAGCCGGATCGGCGCCCTGCGCGCAGTGAACATGGTCTGGTCCTGTTGGTCCTCGATACGCTTCCAACAAGGTGCCCCCACCCTTGCCGAACCGAAGTGTCCCCCGCGCTGGTGAACATTCCGTTTCCGCCCGGCCGCGGCGCCGGCCCCCGGGGCCCGCGCCAGCCGCCTCGCTGGGTCGTCCAGCGCCACGCCTTGGGGCGCCGGACGCTTCTATCGATGGTGCGGGACTATGGCCAAAGGGCGGAAAAGCCGCGGCCAGACTTCGACAGAGGACATCCCGAAATGCTCAGAGGCTCGATCACGGCGCTCATCACTCCGTTCATGGACGGGGCCGTGGACGAGAAATCCTTCTCGGCGCTGGTCGATTGGCAGATCAGGGAAGGTACGCACGGCCTGGTGCCGGTCGGCACCACGGGCGAGAGCCCCACCGTGACCCACGAGGAGCACCGCCGCATCATTGAGATCTGCGTCGATGTGGCCGATCGCCGGGTACCAGTGGTCGCGGGAGCCGGCTCGAACTCCACCGACGAGGCGATCTCGCTGACCCGCTTCGCCGAGGACATCGGCGCCGACGCAGTCCTGTCGGTCGTGCCCTATTACAACAAGCCGACGCAGGAAGGCCTCTTCCAGCACTTCTCGGCGGTGGCCAAGGCGACCTCGCTTCCGGTCGTGCTCTATTCGGTGCCTGGACGAACCGTGGTCGACATATCGGTCGATACGATGGCGCGGCTGCGCGACGCGCATGCCAACATCATCGGGGTCAAGGACGCGACCGCAAGCATGGAAAAGGCCTCGATGACGCGAGCCAAGCTCGGCCCGGACTTTGTGCTGCTGTCCGGGGAAGACATGACCGCGCTGGGGTTCATGGCCCATGGCGGCCATGGCTGCATCTCGGTCACCTCCAACGTCGCCCCCAAGCTCTGCGCCCAGTTTCAGAACGCCTGCCTTCAGGGCAATTTCTCCGCGGCCCTCATGCTCCAGGACAAGCTGGTGCCCCTGCACAAGAGCCTGTTCCTCGAGAACAATCCTGGCGGCATCAAATACGCGGTCAGCAGGCTCGGGCTGTGCCGCAACGAATTCCGCCTGCCGGTCGTCCCGGTCAGTGAGAGCAACCAGCAGGCCATCGACGGCGCAATGGCGCATGCGGGCCTGCTGAACTGAGCCCGGTCGTCGACAGATCCGCTCGCCAGGGGCGGGCGGCATCCCTATGTGTAAGCGATGCCAAAAGCTGCGCCAAAATCGACGATGATCACGACCGGACCCGTGGCTGAGAACCGCCGCGCCCGTTACGACTACGAAATACTCGACACCCTCGAAGCCGGTATCGTGCTCACCGGCACCGAGGTCAAATCGCTGCGCACTGGAAAAGCTCAGATCACCGAGAGCTATGCCTCTCCCGAGCGCGGGGAGCTCTGGCTCATCAACGCGCACAT
>DASZSH010000222.1:0-5703 GCA_035548755.1 Devosia sp. | reverse complement strand
CGACGAGATTCCCGGCATCGTCGAGGATTTCCGGCGCGGCGCCGTCAACGCGAAGCGCGCCGGCTTCGACGCCGTCGAGATCCATGCCGCCAACGGCTATCTCTTCGACCAGTTCCTGCACGACGGATCGAACAAGCGCACTGACCGTTATGGCGGTCCGATCGAGAATCGCGCGCGCTTCCTGCTCGAAGCGGTCGACGCGCTGCTCGACCTGTGGCCGGCGGACCGCATCGGCGTCCATCTCAACCTGATGTCGAGCTCGCATTCGATGCGGGATTCCGATCCGCGCGCCCTCTTCTCCTATGTGGCCGAGCAGCTCGACGCCCGCCACCTCGCCTTCATCTTCGCGCGCGAATCGCTCGATCCCGGCGAGCGGCGCATCGGCCTCCTGGTGCGCAAGCTCTTCAAGGGCGCGCTCATCATCAATGAAGGGCTGACGAAGGAATCCGCGGAACAGGCGATCGCCAAAGGCGAAGCGGATGCCGCCGCCTTCGGCCGGCCCTACATCGCCAATCCCGACCTGGTCGAGCGCTTCCGCCGCAGCGCGCCGCTCAACGCCGTTAACGCGGCCACGATCTACAGCAGCGACCGCACGGGCTACACCGACTATCCGGCACTGGAAGAAGCGGTGGCCTGAGCGCGACACCGACCTGCAGTCAACCGATGACGAGGCCAGCGGACTATGGCTAAATAACCTCCTTTGGTGACTATCCGGGCATAGCCGCGCCGTTGTTTTGCGCGCAATGTCTGTGTCTGAAGGGTCGCTTCAGGCGAACAGGGAGGTTGCAAGTGGGCGAGTACCCGACCCGGCAACAATTCGCGGCGATCCGCCACGGCTACCATGCGGACCCGAGCCAGTCGCTGTCGCTCAATGCCGACGCCTATACGGATCCGCGCTGGTATCGGGTCGACCAGGCGGAAATCATCGCGAAGACGTGGCAATGGGTGTGCCATGCCGAGAAGCTTCGGCAGCCCGGCTCATTCGTCACGATCGACATCGCCGACAAGCCGATCGCCATCGTCAGAGACCGCGAAGGCATGTTGCGGGCCTTCTACAATGTCTGCAAGCACCGCGCGCACAAACTGCTCACCGGCGAAGGGCATGCGACCAAGATCATGTGCCCATACCACGCCTGGACCTATCGATTGAGCGGAGAGCTTCTGCGGGCGCCGCACACCGAGCATCTGATCGATTTCGATCCGAAGGCGATCTCGCTCGAGCCGGTGCAGGTCGAGGAATTCTGCGGCTTCATCTATGTGAACCTCGACCGAAACTCGTTCCCGCTCCGCGAGCTGTCGGGAAATCTCGAAAGCGAGATCCGTCACTGGGCGCCGGATATCGATACGCTGACATTCGGTCACCGCCTGACCTACGACATCAAGTCCAACTGGAAGAACGTCGTCGACAACTTCCTGGAATGCTACCACTGCCCGATCTCGCACAAGGACTTCTGCACGCTCGTCGATATGGACAGCTACAAGGTGACCACGCACGGGATCTATTCCAGCCATATGGCGGATGCCGGCAGGACCACGAACCGGGCGTACGACACCTCCAACGCCAAGGTTCGCACCCACGCGGTCTGGTGGCTGTGGCCGACGACCTGTCTCATGCGCTATCCGGGCCGCAGCTCGATGATCGTCCTGAACATCGTCCCCGCCGGGCCGGACCGCACCTTCGAGACCTACGACTTCTTTCTTGAGACGCCGGAGCCGGACGAGACCGAGAAAGCCGCGATCGAGTATCTCGACAAGGTGCTCCAGGTTGAGGACATCAATCTGGTGGAAAGCGTTCAGAAAGGCATGAACACGCCGGCTTTCCAGCAGGGCCGGATCGTCAACGACCCTGCGGGTTCAGGCAAATCGGAGCACGCGCTTCATCATTTCCACGGCCTGATTCTCGATGCCTATGCGAGAGCGGCAGCCTAGATCCAGGACGGATGGCGGTGGCGGCACGAGGATGTCCGGACCCGTGCGCAACCCGGCAGCAGACGACGGCGCAGCGATACGCGAATTCCTGAGCAGCCTGGCTGATGCCTTGGCAGGCTCTGCCGAGCCGCCCGTCAAGGCGATGGAGGCGCGGATCCGCGCCGCCGTCGACACGGCCGGGGCAGACATGGAGCGTATGCCCCGGAGCTTGCCGGCGTGCTCATATCTTCCCGCGGCGATCGCGACGGCCCGCGCTGCCTCGGGGGCAATTGCACGTCTCATGGACGCCTTTACCGCCCTGGAGCCGCAGCTTTGCTGGTACTGCCGCACGACCGCCGGGGCCCATGCGAGCGACAATTGGGCGGATGGTCATGCCAATGCGGTGATCATCGGGCCCAACGGTGTGAGAAGCCGCCCCGGGCTGCAGATCGGTGTCTCGCTGTTGGCCCCGCATGTGCGCTATCCCGACCACAGTCATCCGCCGGAGGAAGTTTATCTCGCGCTGTCATCCGGGCGGTTCCAGCACGGCACCGCCCCCTGGTTCGAGCCCGGCATCGGCGGCACATTCCATAACGTCCCCAATATCACGCACGCGATGGCATCGGGGGCGGCGCCTTTCCTGGCGATATGGTGTCTCTGGTCGGCAGAAGCCTCCCGGCATTGACCGGCTCCTCTTCCTGACGCTGCCGGCAGGGCCTTCGGCCCACGGGCAACGCCTCGCCGAACCGCAACGTCCTTGGCGAGCGCTCAAACTCGGGATGTGGAGAGGGGACGTCCTGGAATGTGGGAATGGTGCCCCCCGTCGGAATCGAACCGACATGCCATTGCTGGCGCGGGATTTTGAGTCCCGTGCGTCTACCAGTTCCGCCAGAGGGGCTTAGCCGCTGCCGAACGGCGCGCATCATAGCCGGGGCGACGGCCAAGGCAACCTCGGGCGTTTCCGGATCCCCTGGTCGGCTGTGATCAAAGGGAGCGCCGCGTCCGCCCGGCTTGCCGGGATTCCGCGCCCCTGCTACAGGAGCGGGCACCTTCCTCTGGCCCGGAACTCCGCCCCATGCTGCGCCGCCTTTACGACTGGACCATGGGGCTTGCCTCACGGCCCAACGCGCTGACCGCGCTGGGGGCCGTCTCCTTCGCCGAGAGCTCCTTCTTCCCGATCCCGCCCGACGCCATGATCATCCCGATGGTGCTGGCGCGTCCCGACCGCGCCTGGCGGATCGCGCTCGTCGCCACCGTCACCTCGGTGCTGGGCGGGATCCTCGGCTACGCCATCGGCTATTACCTGTTCGAGACGCTGGGCCAGTCGCTGATCAAGCTCTACGGCTATCAGGACAAGTTCGAGGCCTTCAAGCAGGCCTATGCGCAATGGGGCCTTTGGATCATCCTGATCAAGGGGCTGACGCCGATTCCCTACAAGATCGTCACCATCGCCAGCGGCGCCGCGTCCTTCGATTTTCCCGTTTTCGTGATGGCCTCGATCGCGACGCGCGGGCTTCGCTTCTTCATCGTGGCGGCCCTGCTGCGCCGCTTCGGCGAGCCGATCCGCGATTTCGTCGAGCGGCGCCTCACCCTGGTCGCCACGCTTTTCCTGCTGGCCGTGGTCGGCGGCTTCGTCATCATCCGCTATGTGATCTGACGCGGCCCTTCCGGAGGCGCTCATGTCCGCGAAGCCCAGCCTCACGCTCAAGCGCCGGCTCAAGGCGCCACCGGCCAAGGTCTTCGCCGCCTGGACCGATCCCAAGATGATGATCCATTGGTGGTCGCCGGCCGAGTTCGAGACGCTGATCTGCGAATCGGATCCGACGGTGGGCGGACGCTTCCGCGTGCTCATGCGCGGGCCCGACGGCACGGAGCACGATGTGAGCGGCCGCTTCCGCGAGGTGGTGCGCAACGAGAGGCTGGTCTTCAGCTGGGCCTGGAAGACCGCACCCGAGCAGGTCTCGCAGGTGACGATCACCTTGAGGCCCGACGGCGCGGGCACGCTCCTCACCCTGCTGCACGAGCAGCTCCCGGACGCGCCCACGCGCGACAGCCACAATACCGGCTGGAGCGGCGCCCTCGACAAGCTGGAGCGCCTCGTCGCCTGACGATTCCGAAGGCCCCGCGTCGGCGCATCCGGCGCGAGTTTTCCACAGCAGGAGAATTCCACGGTTCCGTTCATGCGGGGCCGCTCGCCAAACGATCCTGCGCCCAATTGCCTCTAGGCGACCGGAACGGCAGCCGCTAGGCTCCCGGCCCGATGATCAGTCTGCGCTCGTTGACCCCGGCCCGCGCCGCCACGCTCGTGCTTCTCGGAGCGCTGCTGCCGCTTCTGGTGGCATTGGCCTCGCAATATTGGGGCGGGCTGGCGCCCTGCGAGCTCTGCCTCGATCAGCGCTGGGCGCTGGTCGCGGCGGGCGTTCTCGCCGTTCCCGGCATCTTCCTCGAGACCAAGCCCAAGGCCGCGCGCATCTTCCTGCTGCTCGCGGGCCTCGCGGCGCTCGTCGGCGCCGGCATCGCCGTCTTCCATGTCGGCGTCGAGCAGCATTGGTGGCAGGGCAGCGCCTCCTGCACCACGCAGATCAAGGCCGGCATGAGCGCCGCCGAGTTCGAGGCCGCGATCCTGGCCGCACCCGTCGTGCGCTGCGACGATGTCGCCTGGTCGCTGTTCGGCATCTCGATGGCGGGCTACAATATCCTCTATTCGGGCGCGCTCGGCGCCTTCTCCCTCTGGCAGTCGCGCCGTCACTGAGCGGCGACCCTCTCGCCATCGGAGGTCCATCATGAGCAGCGACGATTTCGACCGGCCCGGCGACCAGGAGGCGAGCGAGAGCGCCGGCGAGCCGCGCCGCCAGCGCCTGCCGGGCGATCTCGAGCCCGAGGCCCTGCTCGACCGCATCATCCGCGTCGATCAGGCGGGCGAGTACGGTGCCAAGCGGATCTATGAGGGCCAGATGGCGGTGCTGGGGCCCGATCCCAAGCTCAAGCACATGGCCGAGCAGGAGCGGCAGCATCTGCAGCGCTTCAACGAGCTGCTGATCGAGCGGCGCGCGCGGCCGACCCTGCTGCAGCCCTTCTGGCATGTGGCGGGCTTCGCCCTCGGCGCCGCCACCGCGATGCTCGGCCGCGAGGCGGCGATGGCCTGCACTGTCGCGGTCGAGGAAGTGATCGACGAGCATTACCGCCAGCAGATGGCGAAGCTGCCGCCCGAAGAGACCGCGCTCAAGGCCGAGATCGACGGCTTCCGCCAGGAGGAGCTCGAACATCGGGCGATCGGGCTCGCCGAGGGCGCCGAACGCGCGCCGGCCTATCCGGCGCTCACCGCCGCGGTGAAGGCGGGATCGCGACTGGCGATCTGGATCGCGGAGCGGGTTTAGGGCGCGCGCCGACGACGCGGCGACCGTCACTCTCAACGCCCTCGGCACTCCCCTCACGTCATCCCGCGAACGCGGGAGTCCATGTCGAAGCCGACGCGCTGGATCAAGATGGATCCCCGCGTTCGCGGGGATGACGTGAGGAGAGGGATCGCGCTCGGGCCTTGAGCGTCCTCGCGCTCCGAGAGGCCTTGACATCTGTTATGATATAACATTACCGTCCGCGCCTGCAGTTCATGGGCAACGGAGGGCGGACCGATGCGGAAATTGGCGCTGACAGTGGCGGCGGGGCTGCTCTCGCTCCTTTCCGGCACCGCGCTCGCCGCGCCGCCGATCCAGGTCGTGGCGGCCGAGAACTTCTACGCCGACATCGCGCAGCAGATCGGCGGGCCCGAGGTCGAGGTCGCGAGCATCCTGAACA
>DASZSH010000221.1:0-8168 GCA_035548755.1 Devosia sp. | reverse complement strand
CGCACCAGCGGCGAACAGCGGTTCAGCAACTTCCTGCTGTGGCAGAGCGCCTATTCCGAACTGGTCTTCCTTGAGGAAAACTGGCCCGATTTCGACGAAGCCGCTTTCCTGCGGGTGCTCGAGGATTATTCGAGCCGCGATCGCCGTTACGGAGGAGTCGAGGCCCGGCGGTGAGCACCCCCGGCCCAGACGGTCAGCCATCGCCGCGCCCGGGTCCGTCCTGGGCCGATCTGGGGCCCCGCGTCCTGTCGGCGGCGGTGATCGTGCTGGTGGTGGCGACCGGCCTCTATTTCGGCGGCTACGTCTTCGCTGTGCTGGCGGCGATCGTCTTCGGCATCACCTATCGCGAATGGGAGCAGATGGTGACGCTCAAGCCGCTCGCGCCCTTCGGAGCCATGCTGATCGCGCTGCTGGCGCTTGCTGCTGTGGCCTATCCGGTGTTCGGGGCGCCGGGGGTCATCTCTTTGATCGCCATCGCCATTCTGGTCGCAACCTTCGGGGATCGCGCCGTGCTGCCCTGGCGCGTGGGCGGCCTGATCTTTTTCGGCGTCGTGCTCATCGCGGTGCTCGCCATGCGAGGCACCGGTTCGGCCGGAATCGTCGCCGGATGGTACCTGGGCATCGTCATAGCCCTTAACGATACCGGGGCCTATTTCGTCGGGCGCAGCCTCGGGGGGCCCAAGCTCGCCCCGATGATCTCCCCCGCCAAGACCTGGTCCGGCTCGGTGGGAGGATGGTTGACCGGAACCATCGCGGGCACCATCTACTGGGCGATATTCACCGGCTCGCCGTGGTGGCTGGGACTGGTGTTCTCGGCGGTGCTCGGGCTGGTCGGACAGGCTGGGGACCTCACCGAAAGCGCCATAAAGCGTCTGTTTCGCATCAAGGATTCCGGAGATATCATTCCCGGCCACGGCGGGTTCATGGACCGGCTCGACAGCGTCACGTTCGGCGTGCTGCTGCTGTTCCTGATCGGCCTTGTCCGCGGCGGGATCGGCGATGTCGCCGGAGGATTTCTCTACTGGTGAGGCCGGGAGGCTCCCGGCGTCGCACTGTGACCGCAATCGGCGTCCAGCCTCACGCCACCTCAGGAGCGTTGAAAACTGTCTCTGCTCAGCCTGCCGGTCCTCTACGCCGTCCCAGCCTTCATCCTGGTGCTGACCGTCATCGTGTTCGTTCACGAAATGGGCCACTACCTCGTGGCGCGCTGGAACGGCATCGCCATCCAGACCTTCTCGCTCGGCTTCGGCCCGGAAGTGATCGGCATGACTGACCGGCACGGCACGCGCTGGCGCCTGTCGGCGATCCCGCTGGGGGGCTATGTGCGCTTCGTGGGAGACATGAACGCGGCCAGCATGCCGGACCCGAACGCCATCGCGGCGCTCCCGCCCGAGGAACGCAAGCGCCTGTTCGTCAACAAGAATGTCTGGCGGCGGATCGCCGTGGTGGCGGCCGGGCCGATCGCCAACGTGCTGTTCACGTTCCTGATCCTTTACGCGCTGCTGCTCGGTTTCGGGCGCTACACCCTGCCGCCGGTCGTCGGCAGCGTGGTCGACGGCGGCGTCGCCCAATCCGCGGGCCTCGAGCCGGGCGACAGGATCGTGTCGGTCGATGGCTTCGCCGTTAGGGGATTCGAGGATTTCCAGCGCCTTGTCTCAACCGCGCCGGGCCGGCCGGTGACCATCGTGCTCGAGCGCGACGGCAGCGACAGGTCGTTCGTCCTTACTCCCGCGATCGCCGTCGAGAAGGATCCCTTCGGCAACAGCCAGCGGGTCGGCCGAATCGGCGTCACCAGCCTCCAGGATCCCCCGATCACCCTCTACCGGCCCGGCCCGGTCGAAGCGATCGGCATGACCACGGAAGAAATCCGCTTCATCATCGACCGCACCGCAGCGTTTCTGGGCGATTTCTTCGTCGGCCGGGGCGATGTCGAGCAGCTGGGCGGTCCTGTGAAGGTCGCCAAGGTTTCGGGCGAAGTGGCGACTCTGGGCTGGGTGGCGCTCGTCAATCTGGCAGCGCTTCTGTCGCTCAATATCGGCCTCTTCAACCTCCTGCCGGTCCCCGTGCTCGATGGCGGGCATCTGCTGTACTACGTCATCGAGGCCATCCGCGGCCGGCCGCTGAGCCAGAAGGCCCAGGAAGTGGGCTATCGGCTGGGCTTTGCGATCGTTGGCAGCCTGATGATTTTCACCCTCGTCAACGACACCCTGCTTGAAGTGCTCCGGCACGTCGCCTGAGGGCGTCTTGGGGCAGAGATTCGGGGGGCGTCCGGCAACCGCCAGGGTCCGCGTTCCGGGCCTGGGACAGGTTGCGCCGACCGGCTGCTAAGTATTTGTTAACCTTGGTTTTCGGGGTGTTGCGCAAATGCACGGGGACCAAGCTTTCGCTAACGGAAAAAGCCCTTGCGGCTTGCCCTTGGTTAAAAAACCAGTAAATGCTTCGGACCGGAGTTAGCTGGGGGCAGCTGTGCAGGGCGATTCCCCGGCCTTTCGTCTGAGAGGCAGTAGAATCATGATCGATCCCACCAAGCTGCTGCGCAGTGTCTTTCTGGCACTGGCGCTGTTGTTCCTGGCGCCGGTGGGCGTCGGGGGCACGCTGTTGGGGGTGCAGGCCGCTCAGGCGGCCACGGTCAGCAAGATTTCGGTTGTCGGCAATAAGGATGTCGACGACGGCACCATCATCAAATACCTGGCTCTCAAGGTCGGCGACACGGCGACGCCCGCCAAGCTGAGCGCGTCGGTGGACGCGCTCCAGGCGACTGGGCTGTTCAAGTCGGTGAGCGTCACCATGCAGGGCTCCGTCCTCGTGGTGAAGGTCGCCGAAAACGCCATTGTCGCGTCGGTGCTGTTCGAGGGCAATCAGCGGTTCTCCGACGCCAATCTGGTCGCCATGATCGACCTGATGAACCGCGGCACGGTCGATGAGGCCGGCCTTGCGCGCGACGTGGCCACCATCAAGAAGGCCTACGAGGATGTCGGCTATACCTCGGTGAGCGTCACCACGCGGCTCGAACCGGTGGGCGACGGGCGCACACGCGTGGTGTTCGTGATCAACGAAGGCGGCCGCTCCGGCATTGCGGCGATCAACTTCACTGGCAACAATTCGATCAGCGCCTGGACGCTCAAGTCGATTATCAAGACGCACGAGACGAGTTGGCTGAGCTGGCTGCTGCGCGACGACAACTACACTCAGGATCAGCTTGAGCAGGATCGGGTACTGATCCAGCAGTACTATGCCAACCACGGCTTCCCCGATGCGCAGGTGACCTCGGCTGTGGCCGAGTACAACGCCGAGCGCAACGGCTACTTCATCACCTACACGATCGTGGAAGGCGAGCGGTACAAGTTCGGCAAGATCGGCGTCGAGACCTCGATTTCCGGGCTGGATGCCAACAACCTGACCAACACCATCCGCACCCGCCAGGGCGACGGCTTTTCGGCAGCCGAACTGCAGCAGAGCGCGCAGGACATGGCGGTCGAGGCAACAGATCTGGGCTATCCGTTTGCCGACGTCCGGCCGCGCATCGAGCGCGATCCCGCCACGGGCACCTTCGCCGTCACCTATCTGGTGGACGAGGGCCAGCACGTCTATGTCGAGCGCATCAACATCACGGGCAACACCAAGACGCGTGATTTTGTCATCCGGCGCGAGTTGCCGTTCGCTGAAGGCGATCCCTTCAACCGGGCGCTGGTGACGCAGGGCAAGCAGAACATCGAGGCGCTGGGCTTCTTCTCGAAGGTCGACTTCAACGTCGAGCCGGGCAGCGCCGCCGACAAGGTGGTGCTCGACATCGCGGTCACGGAGCAATCGACGGGCAGCTACGGCATCACTGCGGGTTACGACACGGCCCAGGGGGTTCTGGGAGAACTCTCGCTCGAAGAGCGCAACTTCCTCGGCCGGGGCCAGTACATCAAGGCGTCGGTCGGCGCGAGCCAGACCGGCAAGAGCTTCGACTTCTCCTTCACCGAGCCCTACTTCATGGGCCTCAAGATGACCGCGGGCGTGGATGCGTACCATCACATCTACGACGAGACCTCGAGCAACATCTATGGTCTCACTTCGACCGGCGGGCAGCTCCGCTTCGGCCTGCCCGTAACCCGCGATCTGACGGCATCGCTCTTTACCGGCATCGACCAGACGACCATCAATGACGCGTCTGCCCCCACATCGAGCTTCTTCTCGAACGGGCAGGTGCTGAACAAGGCCTGGGTCGGCTACACGCTGACGCTGGACATGCTGGATCAGGACAAGAACCCCACCAACGGGCTCTATGCGACCCTGACCCAGCAGTACGACGGCCTGAGCTACAACTTCGTCAAGACGGAAGCCAAGGCGCGCTACTTCATGCCGATCCTTCCCGACGCGGGCCTGGTGGGCAGCATCAAGGGCCAGGCGGGAATCATCAATTCGTTCGGCGCGTCCGGGATCAATCCGATCGAGGCGTTCAATTACGGCCAGACCCTCGTTCGCGGGTTCCAGACCCAGGGCATGGGCCCGCGCATTTCGGGCGAGGCGGTCGGCTACACCGCGTATGCCGGAGGCAGCGTGGAGGCCGAGTTCCCGATCCCGATGTTGCCGGAGACCTACGGCCTGCACGGCGCTGTGTGGGCAGACGCCGCGGTCATTGGCGGGCAGGGCGCTTCGGGCGCGGTCGATCCCAATTCGATCGACCAGCCGCTCAAGAGCTCGGTGGGCGCCTCCATCATCTGGGATTCGCCCTTCGGTCCGCTGCGTGGGGATGTGGCTTACGTGATCTCCAAGGCGACTGCCGACAAGACGCAGCTCTTCTCGCTCACCCTGCAGACCTTGCTCTGATCGGGGCGGCGTGAAACAGTTCAGGGGCCGCGGGGCCTAGGCGCCGCGGCCCTTTTCGTTCCCCATGCACCATGGTTGACACGCGCTTCCACAGCTTTGCCGGTCCAATGACGCTCGGCGCCCTGCTGAGCGCTGCCGGCCTCACGGCCGAGTTCGATGGCGAGGGGCCCATCATCGGGGGCGCCGAAGAACTGGCGCTGGCGGGACCCGAACACATTTCGCTGGCGGGACAGCCCGAATATCGCGAGGCCCTTCGGGCCACCGCAGCGGCGGCGGTGATCGTCTCGGCCGACCTGCAGGCCGACGTGCCCAGGGGCACCATCGGTATCGTCGCGGCCAACCCGCATCTGGCCTTTGTCGAGCTCCTCGACCGGCTCTATCCCCAAAGCACCCGAGGGACGGTGATGGGACTTATGGGCCCGCACGAGAATCTCCCGTTCACGGAGAATGACGTGCGCCTCGGGCCAGGTGTGGTCCTGGGGCCCGGGGTCGAAATCGGGCGGGGCACGGTGGTGGGACCCAACACGGTGATCGGGGCGGGCGTCACGATCGGGCGCAACTGCACGATCGGGTCGAACTGCAGCATCGAGTGCGCCCATCTGGGCAATGGCGTGGTGCTGCACGCAGGCGCGCGGATCGGCTCGGAGGGATTCGGCTGGCTTGATCATGGCCGTTCCAATCGCAAGATTCCCCAGCTTGGCCGCGTGATCATCCAGGACCGGGTCGAGATCGGCGCAAATTCGACCGTCGATCGCGGCGCGCTCGGCGACACGGTGATCGGCGAGGGGACCAAGATCGACAATCTTGTTCAGATTGGCCACAATTGCCGGATCGGTCGCAACTGTCTGCTCGCCGGGATGTCCGGCCTGGCCGGCTCGACCGTGCTCGAGGACAGCGTGATGCTGGGCGCCTGCGCCAACACAACGGGCCACTTGACCATCGGCCGCGGCAGTGTTTTGGCTGCCCGCGCAACGGCCACCAAGAGCTTTCCGCCCGGCTCGCGCATCGCGGGCTTCCCCGCTATCGAGGCCGGCGCCTGGCGGCGCGAGGTGGCCACCCTGAGGCGACTGAGCAAGAGGAGCGAAAGTGGACGCTAGAGACGAGGCCGCCGCGACCCCCTCGACCGTGCTCGAGTCGATGGACATCGACGCGATCCTCACATGCCTGCCGCACCGCTATCCCTTCCTGATGATCGACCGGATCATCGAGATCGACAGCGACAATTCCGCCATCGGCATCAAGAACGTCAGTGTCAACGAGCCGATCTTTCAGGGACACTTCCCGGGCAAGCCGATTTTTCCGGGCGTGCTCATCATCGAGGGGATGGCGCAAACGGCGGGGGCGATCGCGATCGCCGCAGACAAGACCGGGGGGCCGCACGTGGTCTACATGGTCACGGTCGACAAGTGCAAATTCCGCAAACCGGCGCGGCCGGGGGATGTAATCGAGTACCACATCAGGAAGATCCGCCGGCGGAGCGCTATGGGCTGGTACGAGGCCAGGGCGATGGTTGGCGACACCCTCATCGCGGAAGCCGAGGTTGGCGCCATGGTGATGGCCGAGCTCTGATGTCCGTGACGATCCACCCAACGGCCATCGTCGAGCCGGGCGCGAAGCTTGGCGAGGGGGTGTCGGTCGGGCCCTACTGCATCGTTGGTTCCGACGTCACGCTGGGGGAGGGATGCGAACTGCTGTCACATGCGATTGTGACAGGCCGCACCACGATCGGCCCGCGGGCGAAGATATTTCCCTTCGCCTCGATCGGCCACAGACCGCAGGACCTCAAATACGCAGGCGAGCCCTCAACCCTCGAAATCGGCTCGGACGTCACCATCCGCGAGCACGTGACCATCAATCCGGGCACCAAAGGCGGCGGCATGGTGACCCGGATCGGCGATGGCTGCCTGATCATGATCGGCGTCCATATCGGACACGACTGCATCATCGGCAGCAACTGCGTGCTGTCCAACAACGTCACCTTCGCCGGGCACTGCACGATCGGCGACTACGTGGTCATGAGCGGCTATTCAGGGTCGACACAGTTCACGCGGATCGGCTCGCATGCCTTTGTAGGAGGGCTGACCAAGCTCGAGAAGGACCTCATTCCCTACGGCACCGCGGTGGGCAATCCCGCCGAGCTTTCGGGGCTCAATCTTGTCGGGCTCAAGCGCCGCGGCTTCGACCGCGAAGCGATCCACAACCTGCGCACCGCCTACCGCATGATTTTTGCTTCGGAAGGGACGTTGCGCGAGCGTGTGGATGATGCCGCGGCGATCTTTCCGAACGACGTTCTGGTGCAGGACGTGGTGAAATTCATCATCGAGGCAAAGGATCATCCCCTGACCCTGCCCAGGAATGGGCACGCCGAAGACTAGGAGCATCGCGGACGTGCGCATCGGTCTGTCGCAGGTTGCGAGGCCAGCAGGCAAAGCATGCGGCGGCTGACCCTCATCGCAGGGGCCGGCGCGCTCGCCCCCTTGATGGCTGATGCGGCCAGGCGCGCCGGAGACAGCCTCAAGGTCATCGACGTCGTCGGGCGGGAGGACCTGGGTCCCGACGCCGAACATATTCCCCTGGCACGCGCCGGAGACCTCATCGCGGCGGTCAAGGCCTTTCGGACCAGCCACCTGGTCATGGCGGGAGGGGTTCACATTTCGGACGCCGAGCGGGAGGGGATCGCCAATGCCTTCGGGCTGGCCGGCAAGGTCGCGCGGGTTGCGGGCGATATCGGCATTGCCGGGATGATCCTGATGTTCTGCCGTGTGAACCGGATCAAGCTGGTGGGCGCGCACCAGGTGGCTCCGGATCTGCTGGCGCCGGAAGGCCTGATCGCCGGCCCGTCGCTCGCTGCCGCGGCGGCACGTTCGGCGCGACTTGCGATCGCGGCGGCGCGGGCGATCGGCGCGATCGACCTGGGCCAGTCGGCGGTCGTCTCCGGGAGCCGACCGATTGCCGCCGAGGACGCGGGCGGCACCGACGCTCTGCTCGCCCGCGTCGCGGCCCTCAGGGAAGCCGGCCTGGCCGGCAACAGCGGCGCCCCCCTCGTGCTCGGCAAGGCCAGGAAACCCAGGCAACCCAGCTTCGTCGACCTGCCGGCAATCGGGCCAGAGACGGTCACAAACGCAGCCGCGGCCGGAATCGGCGTGATTGCGCTCGAGGCGGGCAATACGCTCCTGATCGAGCGGGCGGAGATCGAGGCAAGGGCCGTCGCGCTGGGCGTCAGCGTCGTCGGGTTGCGACATGGTTGATCCGATCCGGCTCTTCATCGTCGCCGGCGAGCCCTCGGGCGACCGGCTCGGCGCCGATCTGGTCCGGCGGCTGCGCATTCACCGGCAGGTGCAACTCTCCGGCGT
>DASZSH010000220.1:0-5378 GCA_035548755.1 Devosia sp. | reverse complement strand
GGGCTGGGGTTCCTGTGGTTCAATGCGCCGCCGGCGCAGATCTTCATGGGCGACACGGGGTCGCTGGCGCTGGGCGGGGCGCTGGGCACCATCGCGGTGGCCACCAAGCACGAAATCGTGCTGGCCATCATCGGCGGGCTGTTCGTGCTCGAGACCGTGTCGGTCATCGTGCAGGTCGTGTCGTTCAAACTGACGGGCAAGCGCGTGTTCAAGATGGCGCCGATCCACCATCACTTCGAAATGATGGGCTGGACCGAAAGCCAGGTGGTGATCCGCTTCTGGATCATTTCCTTCGTGCTCGCCCTGATCGGGCTCAGCGAGCTCAAGCTGCGCTGAGTTGCAGAATGCGACGGCCGCTCACGGCTTGCTAACCAAAGGCGGGTTAGCCTCAGGCGGAGTGTTTTCGCGTCAGGAGGCCGCCGGGCAGGGCGGCGCTGGGACCATGTTCGCACGGGATCGCAAGACCCCCATCGCCGAGTGGTGGTGGACGATCGACAAGCAGCTGTTGTCGGCGCTGATCCTGCTGATGGCCGTGGGCATGGTGCTGAGCTTTGCGGCAAGCCCGCCAGTCGCCGAGCGGCTGGGGCTGAGCCCGTGGCACTTCATCATCCGGCACGCGGTGTTCGACGCGCTGGCGCTGCCGGTGCTGATCGCGACCTCGTTCCTCAGCCACCGCCAGGCGCGGTTCGCGGCGCTGGGGGTGCTGTGCGTGTCGATCGTGCTGTTGTGGCTGACGCTCAAGCTGGGCGTCGAGGTCAAGGGCGCCAAGCGCTGGGTGAGCTTTGCCGGGCAGACCATCCAGCCCTCCGAGTTCGTCAAGCCGGCCTATGCGGTGATCGCGGCGTGGCTGTTCTCGGAAAGCATGCAGCAAAGGGGCGTGCTGCCGCGCAGCATCGCCACCATCCTGCTGGCCTCGGTGGTGGCCGGCCTGCTGCTGCAGCCCGATATCGGGCAGACGGCGCTGATGCTTGCGACGTGGGCGGCGCTGCTGTTCCTGTCGGGCATTTCCTGGTTCCTCATCATCGGGCTGTTCGGACTGGGGGTGGGGGGACTGTTCGGGGCCTATTACGTGTTTCCGCATTTCGCCAAGCGCGTGGACGCGTTCATCAACCCCGAAGGGGGCGGCAACACCTACCAGGTGGACAAGGCGCTCAACTCGCTGCTCGAAGGCGGCTGGTTCGGGCGCGGTCCGGGCGAGTCGCTGGCCAAGAAGGTGATCCCCGACGCGCATGCGGACTATGTGTTCTCGGCCGCCGCGGGCGAATTTGGAATCCTGTTCTGCCTGTGCCTGGTGGCGCTGATCGTGTTCATCGTGCTGCGGGCGCTCTCGGGCGCGCAGCGGCAGCAGACGCTCTATGCGCGCCTGGCGGTCTCGACGCTGGCCATCCAGTTCGGCCTGCAATGCGCCATCAACCTGGCGGTGAACCTCAATCTCATTCCGCCCAAGGGCATGACGCTGCCCTTCGTGAGCTATGGCGGCACCTCGATGATCGCCATCGCCTTCGGCATGGGCCTGATGCTGGCGCTGACGCGCAAGAGGCCGGAGGAACGGCTGGCCACGGGCCTGCCGGCCTATCGTTCCGGAGCGGGCGCAGTTCCGGCGGAATGAGCACTTTCGCGCTGATGGCGGGGGGCACGGGCGGGCATCTGTTCCCGGCGATGGCGCTGGCGCAGGAGCTGCGGCGGCGCGGGCACGTCATCCATCTGATGACCGACCACCGCGTGGGGGGCTATGGCGAGAACTTCCCGGCGCGCGAGACGCACGTCATCCCATCGGCGACGCCTTCGGTGCGCAATCCGCTGGCCTTTGCCGGCGCGGCGCTCAAGCTGGCATGGGGCACCGCGGTGGCCTGGCGGCGGCTGGGCGGCATCCGGCCGGAGGCGGTGGTCGGCTTCGGGGGCTATCCGGTGTTCCCGCCGTTCCTGGCGGCGCGGCTGAGGGGCATCCCCGGCATCCTGCACGAGCAGAACGCGGTGATGGGACGGGCCAACCGGGCGCTGGCGCGCTACGCCGACCGCATCGCGCTCAGCTTTGAGAAAACGCAGTATGCCAATGTTTTTGCAGCAAAGTGCGTGCTTACCGGCAATCCGGTGCGGGATCGGGTGCTCGAGGCGGCGGCGCAGGCCTATGCGGAGCCGGGGGCGGGAGGGCCGCTTAAGCTGGTGGTGACCGGGGGAAGCCAGGGGGCGCGGGTTTTCGCCGATCTGGTGCCGGCGGCGATCGCCGGGCTGCCCGAGGGGCTCAGGCACCGGCTGCGCGTGGTGCAGCAGTGCCGGCCGGAGGATCTCGACCGGGTGGCGGAGGCCTACCGGCAGGCCAAGGTGAATGTCGAGCTCGAGGCGTTCTTTACCGATCTGCCCGAGCGGATGGCGCAGGCGCATCTGGTGATCTGCCGGGCGGGCGCCTCGACGGTGGCGGAACTGACGGTGCTGGGGCGGCCGGCGATCCTGGTGCCGCTGCCCGGCTCGCTCGATGCCGACCAGGCCAACAATGCCCGGCTGATGGCGGCGGCCGGCGCCGGCTGGATCATGGAGCAGGCCACGCTTTCGCCACCTTCGCTCGCCAATCGCTTGACCTCACTTTTCGGTGATCCGGCGACGCTGACGGCCGCCGCCGCGGCGGCAAGAGCGCTCGGACAGCCGCGGGCCGTGCAAAAGCTCGCCGATCTCGTAGAGGCGGCGGGCAGGGGGAAAGCCACATGAAGATGCCGCGCAACATCGGCCCGGTCCATTTCGTGGGGATCGGCGGCATCGGCATGAGCGGCATCGCCGAAATCCTGCACAACCAGGGCTACCGGGTGCATGGCTCGGACAGCGCCGAAAGCGCCAACGTGCAGCGGCTGCGCGCCATGGGCATCGACGTCAAGGTCGGACAGGCGGCGGAAAATCTCGGCGACGCGGCGGTTGTGGTCATCTCCTCGGCGATCAAGAAGGGCAACCCGGAGCTGGCGGCGGCGCGCTCGCGCGGGCTGCCGGTGGTGCGCCGGGCCGAGATGCTGGCCGAAATCATGCGCTTCAAGAACGCCGTTGCAATCGCCGGCACGCATGGCAAGACGACGACGACGACGCTGGTGGCGGCGCTGCTCGATGCGGCGAACTACGACCCCACGGTGATCAATGGCGGCATCATCAATGCCTACGGCACCAATGCGCGGCTGGGCGACGGCGAGTGGATGGTGGTGGAGGCCGACGAGAGCGACGGCACCTTCGTCAAGCTGCCGGCGGACGTGGCCATCGTCACCAATATCGATCCCGAGCACCTGGATCACTACGGCAGCTTCGAGGCCGTCAAGCAGGGCTTCCTGAACTTTGTCGAGAATGTGCCGTTTTACGGTTTCGCGGTGATGTGCACCGATCATCCGGTGGTGCAGGAGATGGTGGGGCTCGTGCGCGACCGGCGGGTCATCACCTATGGACGCAATCCGCAGGCCGACGTGCGGCTCGTGGACCTCGAAATGCGCGACGGGCAGAGCCACTTCGCGGTGGAAATCCGCGATCGCATCCGCATGACGCATCTGAGGATCGAAGGCCTGCTGCTGCCCATGCCGGGCGAGCACAACGCGCTCAACGCCACGGCGGCGATCGCGGTCGCCGACCAGCTCAAGGTGCCGGCCGAGGCGATCCGCAAGGGGCTTGCCAGCTTCTCAGGAGTGAAGCGCCGTTTCACAAGAACCGGAACGGTGGGCGGCGTCACGGTGATCGACGACTATGGGCACCATCCGGTCGAGATCGCGGCGGTGCTAAAGGCGGCGAGGCAATCGACCAAGCGCGACGTGATCGCGGTGGTGCAGCCGCATCGCTATACGCGCCTGCATGACCTGTTCAACGACTTCGCCACGGCGTTCAACGATGCCGACACGGTGATCGTGGCGCCGGTCTATCCCGCCGGCGAGCAGCCGATCGAAGGCGTCACGCATGAGGAGCTGGTGACGCGCATCAAGGCGCGCGGCCATCGCGACGCCCGCGTGATCGACCGCTTCGAAGCGCTGCCGCCGCTGCTCTCCAGCCGCGTGGCGGCGGGCGACTATGTGGTCATGCTCGGAGCGGGCAACATCACCCAGTGGGCGGCGCAGCTTCCTGCCGAACTGGGCAAGATCATGGGCCAGGAGCCCGAGCTGCCATGACCGAAGCGCCCTTGTGGCCGGACCTTACGCCGCGGTTCGAGCCCTGGATCGGCAAAGTGCGGGGACAGATCGTTCCCAATCAAAGCCTGGCGGAGATGACGACCCTGAGGGTGGGAGGACCGGCGCAGCTGTTCTTCCGTCCGGCGGACGAGGAAGACCTCAGCTACTTCCTGCGCAATCTGCCCGAGGACGTGCGGCTCACCGTCATCGGGCTCGGCTCGAACCTGCTCATTCGCGACGGGGGCCTGGACGGGGTGGTCATCCGGCTGCCGGCCAAGGGGTTCGGCAACATCGAAATCCTCGATGGGCATCGGGTTCGGGCAGGGGCGGCAGTGCCCGACGTCAAGGTCGCGACGGCGGCCGCGGAGGCGGGCATCGACGGGCTGTGGTTCTATCGCGGCATCCCCGGCGGCATCGGCGGCGCGCTCTATATGAACGCGGGCTGCTACAAGACCGAGACGCGGGATCGCGTGATCGAACTGCGCGCGGTGCTGCGCAACGGCGATATCGTGACGCTGAGCAATGCCGACATGGGATACCGCTACCGCAAATCCAACGGACCGCGCGGCGCGGTGTTCACCTCGGCCGTGTATCAGGGCTTCCCGGGCGAGGCCGAGCGAATTCTCGCCGAGATGCGGTCCGTCACGGAGCGGCGCGAAAGCACGCAGCCGACAAAGGCCAAGACGGCCGGTTCGACCTTCAAGAACCCCGAAGGCCATTCGAGCTGGAAACTGATCGACGAAGCGGGCGGGCGCGGCTTCACGTTCGGCCGCGCGATGATGAGCGAGATGCACTCAAATTTTCTCATCAATGTCGGCGAGGCCGATGCGTTCGAGGTCGAGACTGTCGGCGAGATCATCCGCCAGAAGGTGCGCGACAGGCACGGCATCGAGCTGCGCTGGGAAGTCCGCCGCATGGGGCATTTCGTTCCAGGCCGCGAGGTGCGCGAATTCATGGACGGCGCGCCGTTCACCGGAGCGGTGTGATGCGGCTCCGGAGCGCAGGGCAGGGCCTCCTCAACCGGAGGGCTGCGTCCTCCCCAGCAATCGGCGCCCCGGAAGGAACCGTCGGATGAGCAAGCATGTCGCCGTCCTCAAAGGGGGACTCTCCAATGAGCGCGAGGTCTCGCTGCGATCGGGCCATGAATGCGCGCGCGCACTGCGCAATGCCGGCTACGCGGTGACCGAAATCGACGTCGGCTACGACATTGCCGAGCGGCTGCGCGAGGTGAAACCGGATGTGGTCTTCAACGCG
>DASZSH010000219.1:0-20052 GCA_035548755.1 Devosia sp. | reverse complement strand
GGCCTATACGGCCTTGGGACGGCGCAGTTGCAGAAGTGTGGCGATGCCGACCCCTAGGGCCACGATGCCGATGATGATGGTCGCAAGGGCATTGATGTCGGGGGATACGCCCAGGCGGACCTTGGAGAAGATTTCCATGGGCAGGGTCGTCGAGCCGGGGCCGGCCACGAACTGGGCGATCACCACGTCGTCGAGCGAAATGGTGAAGCCGAGCAGCCACCCCGAGATCAGCGCCGGGGCGATGATGGGCAACGTGATGTCGAAGAACACGCGGGCAGGCGTTGCGCCGAGATCCATGGCCGCCTCCTCGAGGCTCAGGTCGAGCTCGCTGAGGCGCGACTGAACGACCACGGTCACATAGGCCATGCAGATCACCGAATGGGCGATAATGATGGTTGGAATTCCGTTCTGCGCCGGCCAGTGCAGCAGCCCGCGGGTGGTGGCGAACAGCAGCAGCATGGCGAGCCCGGTGATCACGTCGGGCATTACCAGCGGTGCGGCGACGGTCGCCGCCAGCACCGGCTTGCCGCGGAAGCGCCCGAAGCGGACCAGCGCCACGGCACAAAGCGTGCCCAGGATCAGCGCGACTGTGGCCGCCACGGTCGCGACCTCGAGTGAGCGGCCGGCCGCGGCGAGAAGCTTCTCGTTCTGGAACAGCTCGCCGTACCAGCGCGTCGTGAAGCCGCCCCACACCGTGACCAGCCGGTTGTCGTTGAACGAGAATACGACCAGCCAGAGGATCGGGGCATAAAGAAAGATATAGCCCAGCGTGGCGATGATCGGAATCAGCGGTCCGCGCTTCATTGGCTCACCACGCGGCTCTGGGCATTCTGCATGAGCATGATGGGCACTACGACCACCAGAAGCATGGCGAACGCCAGCGCGGAGGCCATCGGCCAATCGCGGTTGGAAAAGAATTCGTCGAAGGTCACGCGTCCGATCATGGCGAAGCCGGAGCCGCCCAGCAGGGTGGGGATCACGTACTCGCCAATCGCCGGGATGAAGACCAGCATCGAGCCGGCGACGATCCCGGGGATCGAGAGCGGCAGTGTGATCGAGAGGAAGGTGCGGACCGGCCGCGCGCCCAGATCGGCCGAGGCCTCGAGCAGGCTCTCGTCGAGCTTCACCAGGTTGGTATAGAGCGGCAGGATCATGAAGGGCAGGTAGCAGTAGACGATGCCGATATAGACGGCGACATCGGTCTGAAGGAACGGGATCGGATCGTGGATCAGCCCGATCGCCTCGAGCAGGTTGTTGATGATGCCCTCGTTCTTGAGCATGCCGATCCATGCGTAGACGCGCAGCAGGAACGAGCTCCAGAACGGCAGAATGATCAGCATCAACAGGATGTTTCGCCAGCGGTCGGGGGAGCGCGCGATGAAATAGGCGATGGGGTAACCCACAAGCAGCGCGAGAACGGTCGAAATCGCGGCGATCTTGATCGAGTTGAGATAGGAAACGATGTAGAGGCTGTCCTGGAACAGCCGGATGAAATTGTTGAGGTGCAGCGTCATTTGCACCGTGCCCTTTTCGTCGCTGGTGATCAGCGGCAGGTAGGGCGGAATCGCTATGGCCGAGGCGCTGACTGAGACCTGCAGCACGATGAGCAGGGGGATCAGGAAGAACAGGGTGAGCCACAGCGCCGGTGCCGCGATCACCAGGGCGCGGCCGGAAAGGCCGAGCGCGCCGAGCCAGCGGCGCAGGAATGTCCATGGCCGGCGCGGTGCATCCTGGCTCGCGGCCAGCGCGGGCGCGCTCATGACACCAGCACCGAACCGGACGAGCCGGCCCAGCTCGCCCACACCGTTTCGTCCCAGCTGATGGCGTCCGGATCGCCGCGCAGCGAGTTCGCCTTGGTGACGCGCAGATATTTGCCGTTGTCGAGGCGCACCTGATAGACGGTCATGTCGCCTAGATAGGCGATGTCCTCGACAAAGCCCTTGATCATGTTTGCGTCGGGCGGAATGCCCGGCTGCGCCGGCGGTTTCTCGCGTGTGAGCACAATCTTCTCAGGGCGGATCGACCACCACAGAATCTGGTCGGGCGCGCAATCGACGCCGTGATCGACATAGATGTCGGTGCCCAGCTCGGCCGAGCGGATGCGGACGTGATCGGGCTCGTCCTCGGTGACAACCCCCTCCACCATATTGGCCGAGCCGATGAAGTTGGCGACGAAGCGCGAATTGGGGAATTCGTAGATCTCGGTGGGCTCGCCGACCATGGCGATTTCACCCAGGTTCATCACGCCGATCCGGGTGGCAAGGCTCATGGCCTCCTCCTGATCGTGCGTCACCACGATGAAGGTGATGCCCAGCGTTTCCTGGATCTTGACGAGCTCGAACTGCGTCTCCTCGCGCAACTTCTTGTCGAGGGCGCCCAGCGGCTCGTCGAGCAGCAGCAGCTTGGGCTGTCGCGCCAGCGCCCGGGCCAGCGCCACGCGTTGCCGCTGGCCCCCCGAGAGCTGGTGGGGCCGGCGTCTGCGGTAGTCCTGCAGCTTGACCAGCTGCAGCAATTCGGTCACGCGCGCCTCGATCTGTTCTTTCGGCAGGCGGTCTCGCTTGAGCCCGTAGGCGACGTTCTGCTCGACCGTCATGTGCGGAAACAGCGCGTAGGACTGGAACATCATGTTAACGGGGCGGTCGTAGGGGGGCACACCGGCCATGTCCTGACCGTCGATTTCGATCGACCCGGCGGTGGGCACCTCGAAACCGGCCAGCATGCGCAGCAGCGTCGACTTACCCGAGCCCGAGCCGCCAAGCAGGCAGAAAAGCTCGCCCTTAAAGATGTCGAGCGAGACATCATAGACGGCGGCGACATCGCCGAATTTCTTGGTCACGTGGCGGATGCGCACGAAAGGCTTCGCGCTCGGGTCGCGCCAGGGGCGCGTGTCGGCGGCGATCTGGGGCTTCTTGGCCATGCTCGTCCGGAAGGCGTGGGCGGAGCCGAAGCCCCGCCCGGTTGTGGGGTTACTGCCCGGTCTTGATCTGCGTCCAGGCGCGGGTCAGCTCGCGGTCGTAGTCGGCGCTATGCGCCTTGAGCGCGAAGAGGTTCTTCTTCACGTCCGCCGGCGGATAGATGTTGGGGTTGTTCTTGACGTCATCGGAGACGTACTGCGTCGCCTCCTTGTTGAGATTGGCGTAGAACACATAGTCCGAGATCGCCGCCACGACCTGGGGTTCCATGATGTAGTTGAGGAACTTGTGGGCATTGTCCGGGTGCGCGGCGTCGGCCGGGATGGCCAGCAGATCGAAGGACGAAAGCGCGCCCTCCTTGGGAATGGCGTAGTCGACGTTGACGCCCGAGGCCTCCGCGTCCTTGGCTATGAAGACGTCGCCCGAATAGCCCACTGCAAGGCAGATTTCGCCGTTGCCCAGATCGTCGATGTACTGGCTCGAGTGGAAGTAGCGGACATAGGGCCGGATCGACATCATGAGGTCGGTCGCAGCCTTCAGATCGTCGAGATTCTCCGAATTGGGGTCCTTGCCCAGATATTTGAGCACTGAGGCCATGATTTCGGAGGGGCTGTCGAGAAAGGTGACGCCGCAATCCTTGAGCTTGGCGACGTTCTCGGGCTTGAAGACGATGTCCCAGGTGTTGACCGGCACATCCCCGAGCGCCGCCTTGACCTTGTCGACATTGTAGCCGAGCCCCACCGTGAAGGTCATGTAGGGAACCGAATAGGTGTTGTCCGGATCGTGCACGGCGACTGCCGCCATGCCGTCGGGATCCATGTTCTTGAGATTGGGCAGTTTGCTCTTGTCGAGCTTGAGGAAGATGCCGGCCTTGATCTGCCGTTCGAGGAAGTTGGCCGAGGGCACCACGACATCATAGCCCGAATTGCCCGCCAGCAGCTTGGCCTCGAGAATCTCGTTGCTGTCATACACGTCGTAGTTGACGTGGATGCCGGTCTCCTTCTCGAAATTCGCGATCGTGTCGTCGGCGATATAGTCCGACCAGTTGTAGACGTTGAGGACTTTCTCCTCCTGGGCGGAGGCGGCCGTCGCGGTCAGCAGCAGCGCGCCCAGCGCGAGGGCAAGCGATGTCTTCATTGTGTGGGGTCTCCTTGTCACGAACCCGTCTCCTTGGGCGGGATTGGGAAAAGCTGAACCGCCGCAGGGGTCATGTTGCGGCGGCTGGGAAAGGGGTGGGGCAAAGCGCTGAATCGTCCGGCCCTGCGGCGGGCCCGCCGGGACTGAACGGGCCGGCGTGGAGCCTGCTGGGCGGCGGGAAACGGTCGGGCGGCCGATCGGGACCAATGACCATGGTGCTCAGCGAAGTGCCCCGGAGACGATCGTTTGAATTGCAGCGGACCCTAGTGCCAAAAAAACCCCGGGACAAGACTTCGGCAGGGACGATTTTCCATAGCTCTTGACGGTTCAGCGGCCGCACCCTCTATAGGGCAAATTCGCCCCGAGGACGCTTCGCCCGCGTGTCGCCCAACCAGTTGCTTTCCGTTAGCCCGGACGTGGCCGGCGCCGTCGCCGCCGGACGGCCGGTCGTCGCGCTCGAATCGACGATCATCACCCATGGCATGCCGCACCCGCAAAACCTCGAAATGGCGCAGCGCGTCGAGGCGATCGTCAGGGGCGCGGGCGCCCTGCCGGCCACCGTCGCCATCATGGACGGCGTACTGCGTGTCGGGCTAGGCGCGGAGGAGCTCGCCCGGCTCGCCTCGATCGGCCAGAACGCCGCCAAGGCCTCGCGCCGGGACGTGGCGGCCCTGCTGATCTCTCACGGCACGGCGGGAACGACCGTGGCGACCACGATGCAGGCCGCGGACATGGCCGGCATCCGCGTCTTCGCCACCGGCGGAATCGGTGGGGTCCATCGCGGCGCCGAATCGACGTTCGACATTTCCGCCGACCTCGAGGAGCTGGGTCGTACGCCCGTGGCGGTGGTCTGCGCCGGAGCCAAAGCTATCCTCGACATTCCCAAGACGCTCGAAGTGCTCGAGACCAACGGCGTCCCCGTGATCGGTTTCGGCACCGACGAGTTCCCGGCATTCTGGACCCGCTCGAGCGGCCACCCGGTCGATCATCGGCTCGACACGGCCGAGGCCGTGGCGGCGCTGCTCGACGCACAGATTCGGCTGGGGCTGGGGGGCATTCTCGTGGCCAACCCGATCCGGCCGGAAGATGCACTCGATCCCGACATGATCGCCGGAACTATCGATCAGGCGGTCGCGGACGCCGACCGGCAGGGCATCGCGCGCAAAGCCCTCACACCATTCCTGCTCGCCCGCATTGTCGAGCTGACGGGCGGCAGGAGCCTGGTCTCCAATATCGCGCTCGTGGAGAACAATGCCCGTGTTGCGGCCGAAATCGCGGTGGCGCTGAGCGAGAGGATGCGGCAATGAGCGGCGTGCTCGTCATCGGTGATGTGATCACAGACATCATCGTCATCCCCGAGGGGCCGATGGTGCGGGGGTCCGACCGCCGCGCCACGATCCGTCAGCGGCCGGGCGGATCGGGGGCCAATCAGGCGGCCTGGCTCGGCTCCCTGGGCGTGCCGGTGAAGTTCGTGTCTCGCGTCGCCGCGTCCGATCTCGAGGCCAACGTCGCGTATTTCCGCTCGCGGGGCGTCGAGCCGCTGCTGACCGGCGATCCGGACGCGCCCTCCGGCGTTCTCATCTCGATCGTGGATGCGGATGGCGAGCGGAGCTTCCTCACCGATCGCGGCGCCAATCTCAATCTGGGCGAGCAGGACCTGCCCGAGAGCCTGCTCGAGGGCATCGACCTGCTGCTCATCTCGGGCTACTCGTTCTTCACCCCCGGCCCGCGCGCGGCGGTGATGGCGCTGCTCAGGGCCGCGCGAGAGCGCAAGATCGCGACCGCCGTGGATCCGGCCTCGGTCGGATTCCTACGTGAGGTCGGTCCGGAATCCTTCCTCAAATGGACACAAGGATCGGGCACGATCTTTGCCAATCTCGACGAGGCCCTCGAACTCACGGGCTCGGTCGATCTGAACCTGCAGATGCAGACGCTCGGGCGCTTCTACAATCGCGTCGTGATCAAGAGGGGCGTGGCGGGCGCCGCGGTAGGGGGCCGGAACGGAGTCCAGCTCGCCATGCCCTCCCCGCCCAGCGAGGTGATTGACACTACCGGGGCGGGCGACGCGTTCGCGGCGGCCTTTCTCGCCGCCGAATTGGGCGGCAAGCCCATCGAGGCGTGTCTCAGGGCGGGGATCGATGCGGGAGCCAGGGCCGTGACCGAGCTCGGCGGCCAGCCGGGGCCGGGACCCGGCGAGCGCAGCCCGGCCCCTTGACAACCGGGCGGCGACTTCCGAAATCGCGAATTTGCCAGCCGCTGCATAGGGTTGGCTTGCCCGGGCGAAATGCCTCGGCCTTCGTATCTATGTTGCTCGAGAGAGGATGTAGCTATGAGGACGGACCTTGATTCCGACGACATTGATATGTCGGAGGCGCTCGTCTCCGATTCCGATCTCATTGGGTTCAACCATCCGCGCGAGGTGGTGCGGGACCCGATGCTGACGCTTGCGCGCAAGCGGCAGCTGCTGGCCTACTGGGCCTCTGATGTCCATGCCCTGCCGGGCGCTCCAGCGCTACGGAGCTATGCGTTCGGGCCGACCGTGTCGATCGACGACATAAAGGCAGCGATCTGCCAGCTCGACGAAATGGTGGACATCCCCGCCATCCCCGATGGGCCGGCTAGAGGCCTTGCCCCGTAACCCCCACGGCGGGCCCAGGGCCCGCCATTTCATCTGTGCCGTTCTCGGAGACCCGTGCGTTGGTGGAGCTGAGGGGAATCGAACCCCTGACCTTATCATTGCGAACGATACGCTCTCCCAACTGAGCTACAGCCCCGTCCGCACGGTAGGGGGCATATAGCCAATCGGATTGCGTTGGCCTAGCCCTTTTTTGTCGTGTTCCGCGGAGGTTTGACCACCCCGTGCTCGACCAGGCTCCGGGCAGTTGCGAGCACGGCTTCCGACGCGGGGATCAGCGGGTGGCCGAGAAGCCGGACGACCTCCGAGGAATCGGTCCGGCGCAGCACGCCGAGCTCGCCGACATTGCCACGAATGTCCTTGTCGACGAAGGCGAAGAGCCGAACCATCCAGTCGGGCACAGTGCGCTTGGGCAGGCGCGGCGCGAATTCCGGCATGCCCTCGCGGATCACATCGGCGAATTCGAGGAAGCTCAGCGTTCGTTCGCCCATGGCATAACGGCGGCCGCCGGCCTCGGGGTCGGTCATCGCCTTGACGTGGGCCTCGGCCACATCGCGCACGTCGACCACGGGGAAATAGATTCGCGCCGCGGCCGGAACGCTGCCATCCATGAGGCGGGCGACCAGCGCCGCCGAGGTTCCCGGATCTTCATCGAGCAGCGGCCCCAGAATGGCATTGGGGTTGATGGTCACAAGGTCGTCGTGCCGGCCGGCGCTGTCGAGGATGGTCCAGGCCTGCTTCTCGGCCAGTGTCTTGGATTCGACGTAGGCGTTGACGCCGCGTCCCTCAAGGTTGGTCCAGTCGGCCCCGGAAAACGGCTCGGTGCGCGCCGGGTCGTGCCCGTAGGATGTCGCTGCCATGGAGGAGGTCAGCACCATGCGCTCGACGCCTGCCGTGAGCGCTTCGGTCAGCGCGCGGCGAGTACCTTCGACCGCCGGCCGGATGAGCTCCATGCGATCCCTGGGCATCTGAGTGACAAACGGAGAGGCCGTGTGCTGGAGGTAGCGCACCCCCTGCATCGCTTCGGCCCAGCCGGCGTCGGCGTTGAGATCGAGCGAAACGAATTCGAGGCGGGAGACGTCGCCGCCGGCCCTGGCGAGCGCGGCACGAACCTTCTCCGCTTTGCCCGGATCGCGCACCGACCCGCGAACGCGATATCCGGCGCGCAACAGCGCCAGACCCACATGGCCGCCCAGAAACCCGGATATCCCCGTCAGCAGTACCAGATCGGCCATTGTGGTCTCCATAGATATTGAACGAATATTATGATATTCGTTCAATTCGTTCAATGGAGGTTCGATGCGCCGGAGCGAAGGCCGACGCCGCCTGATCCTCGAGGCCGCGCAGGAGGTTATGCTCAGGCACGGGCTGCGCGGCGCATCCATGGAAGCGATCGCGCGGGCCGCCGGGATCGCCAAGCCGACGCTCTACGCCTACTTCCCCCACAAGTCGGCAGTCTACGCGGCGCTGCTCGAACAACTCGCCGCCAGCTGGCGGGAGGATTTCATGCGGGCGCTCGAGGGTGAGGGCGATGTCATCCGCCGGGTTGGATCAGCCCTCACCGCCAAGCACAAGGCGGCGATGCGGCTGTTGGCTGGGTCGCCGCATGCTGCCGAGCTTTACGGGGCGCATGAGCGGATCGCGGCCGCCCAAATGAGCGCGCTCGAGGCCGATCTTGTCGCCGCACTCGAGCGAGCGCTCCTTTCGGCAGGAGTCGCGCGGGCGCGGCTCATCGCGCAAATGCTGCTGGCGGCAAGCGCCGGGATCGGCCAGAAAGCACAATCGCCGGCCGAACTGGGGCCGGCACTTCGGCTGCTCAGCGAGCGGCTGATACGGCCTGAACTGCCGGACGACGGCTGAACGGCCAACAGGGGGGATCATGGCGGCCACCATCATTTACATTCTCTATGTCGTCTCGGCTGGCAATCTGCCGGACTTTACGGCGCTCGCCGCGTTCCAAAGCGCGGCCGCCTGCGCCGATGCGGCAAGGCAGGTCAACAGCGCCCTCAGCCCAGGGCAATACGCCAAGACCGCCCTGTGCCTCACCTCGGACTCACTCAACGAGCTCGCCGACAAGAACAAGGTGTCCGAGCAGCACTAGCGCCGTACGGCGGGCGGCAGATGGGCGGGTCGCGAGGGCTTGCGGGCCTCGACTCACCGTTTGGGCAGCGGACGGACGAGGCTGGTCATGCCGCGGCCAGCCTTGAAGGCCGCGATCGCTTCGTACTGCACGCAGCCGGGCGACATTTCCATGAGCTCGATGCGGTTGCCGTCGGGATCGGCAACCCAGGCGCCGCGATTGTTGTCGAGCCCCTTGTCGAGCTTGAGCGGGGTCATGAGAGCGATGCCCTTGGCCGCGAGCTCGTTGGCGGCGGCCTCGATGTCGGAAACAGTAATGCACATGTGGTTGAAGCCCGTAACCTCGGGGCCGGGGGAAGCAGGCGTTGCGCCACCAGCGATGAGCTCTAGATAGAGATCGTCGGAAAAGCGCAGATAGACGATCCAGGGTCGTCGATCCTCGTCGGTCAGCTCGAGGAAAGGCTTGAAGCCGAGCGCTTCATAGAAGCGGATCGAGGCGGCGAAGTCGCGCACCTTGAAGTTCACATGCCCCAGCGTGAGAAACGCGCTCATGGGTTCGGCCCTCGTTAAAGACGAAGAACCTGTAGCGCATATTAACGATAATACGAAGAGCGTTGCGCAGGATTATTCCAGATTATCAACATGAGGCGACCGCGCTGTTGCGCGCAGGTGGGTTGATCGAGGGCACCCACGCTCCTAATTGTGCTGCGTCGGCTCGTCTGGGCCGACGACGTTCTCAGGGCGGGGTGCAATTCCCCACCGGCGGTAATGGCGGCGCGCCGCCTAGCCCGCGAGCGGTCCGGCCCTAGCGGCGGATGTCAGCAGATTTGGGTGCGATCCCCGAGCCGACGGTCACAGTCCGGATGAAAGAGAGCGGATCCTGAGCCGAGGCCGGCTCCGGGGCAATTTTGCCCGCGGACCCGGTCGCGGGCTGCGATCCCGTAACCCTGAGGAAACTGGTTACGAAAGGATCGACATGAGCCAGGTTTCCTCCACTTCCCAATCCTCCAAGGGGGTCGTTTTCGGCCCGCTTCTCATGCTGCTGGCCAGCCTCGCGCTGGCTGGAAGCAACATTCCGCAATCGGTACTGCCGACACCGCCGCAATATGGCGGCTTCGGCATGGCTTCGACCGGAATGGCGTTCTGGCAATACCTCATAGCCACGGTGTTCGCGCTTCCACTGATCACGCGCATCGGGCTGACGAACCTGCGAACGCGTCATCCCCTGGCGCACGAGGTGCGCGCTTTCGTATCGGCCCTGGGCGTCCACGTCTTCGTTTACGGCTTTGCCGCAGGCGTACCGATCTGGCAGATGGTGACACTGCTTTCGACCGGGCCACTGTTCATTATTCTCGGCTCGACGCTGTTCCTGCGCGAACGCGCTACGCCCACGCGTATCATTGCCGCCCTCGTGGCCTTTGCGGGCGCCGTCATTGTTTCGGGCGTGGGCACCGACGCCTTCAGCCCGCTTACGCTTGTTCCGATCGCGGCGGCAGCGCTCTGGGCAACGACCGACGTGCTGACGAAGTACCTCTCGCGCGAAGAGCCGTCGGAGACGCTGACGCTGTCCCTATTGGTGCTGATCACGCCTAACCATCTGCTGATCCTGCTGGTCGCAACGCTCGCCGCCTGGCTGGCGCCGGGGCTGCTCGCGACGGGGATCGCCACTGGATTTCCGTTCCAGCTGCCGACGGGAGCGGGCCTGTGGGTGCTGGTGCTCTTGGGCGCGTTGACCGCGGCGGCGCAGTATCTGCTGGCGGCGGCCTACCGGCGTGCCGATGCGACGTATCTGCAGCCGTTCGGCGACCTCAAGGTGCCGCTCAGCGCGCTGCTGGGGTGGGCGATCCTGGGGCAGGCTCCCTCGCCCTGGTTCTGGCTCGGCGCGGCGCTCATCCTGGGCGCCTCGGTGCTGATCTTCGTGGTCGAGACCGGCGGTCGGCGCAGCGCGCTCGCAGCAGCCTAAGCCGAGGCGGCCGGGGGCGCCTCTCTGGGTGCCCCCGGAACGTGCTGGCCATAATCGACGATCGCGCCCGTCATGACGCCCGACTCCGCGGTTGCCAACCAGGCGATGGCGCGCGCGACCTCGTCGGGCTGGATCAGACGGCCCCAGGGCTGGGTTCTGGCGCCCAGTTCCGCCCAGTTCTCCGGTTCCTGGTCCCAGGTGGTCTTGGTGAGATGCTCGCCGGGCGTTTCGATCCATCCCAGGTTCAGCGCGTTCACCTTAATGCGCGAATATAGGACGGCATTGGCGAAGTTCTTGGTGAGGGTGACCAGCGCCCCCTTGCTGACACTGTATGGCGTGAGGCGGCTTGCCCCACCGTGGGCGTTGACCGAAGCGATGTTCACCATCGCTCCTTCGATCCTTTCGCGCTCCATCACCCTGAGGGCGGCCTGCATCAGGAAGAAGGGGGCCCTCACGTTCACGGCCAGCATGCGGTCCCACATGGCCGGCGTGGTGTCGCGCACCCCCGAGCGATCGGTGAGCCCGGCGATGTTGGCAAGAATATCGACGCGGCCGAAACGCCTATCGGCGGCCGGCACGATCGCTTCGACCTCGGCCATGTCGGCGAGTTCAGCGACGACCGTCTCGACCTCGGCGCCCGTCCCGGCCAGGGATTGTGCGACGGCGGCGAGCCGGTCGCCATTGCGATCGGTAAGCACAAGCCCTCTCGCTCCCCGCTCCGCGAATAGCCGGGCTGTGGCCTCCCCGATTCCCTGCGCCGCACCGGTGATGACCGCCACCTTGCCCGTCATGCGGGCGTGCTCGAAACTGTCTGCCATGATCGCCTCCCCTCCGCGACTTAGCGCGGCGCCGCCGCGGGGCTCAAGCCCCTTTCCCGCCTGCGCGGTTCGGTTATGCTGGGCTCATGGCAATGAACGAGCGCGATATCAGGTTCTTCCGGCCCCTCTGGGTGCGGCTGCTGGTCAGCGGCATCGTCGTGGCGTGGTTCCTCATCGAGACGATTTTCGGCCACGACATGATGTGGATCATCATCACCGCGGCGGGTGTGCTCTACTGTTTGTGGAACTTCTTTCTAGTATTTCCCAAGCACACTCCCGCGGCGACTCCGGCACCCAAACCGTCTAGGCAGCCGTAAAGCCGTTGTCGACAAACAACTGGGCGCCATTGACAAAGCTGGCTTCGTCGCTGGCGAGGAACAGTGCGGCGCGCGCGACTTCCTCCGGTTCGCCGATGCGCCCTTGCTGGCTGGCCAGAGCCGCCTCCGAGACATCGACGCCCAGCTTCTGCAGCTCCGCCACCTCGCGCAGGCCGTGTGGCGTGCGGATGAAGCCAGGACAGATTGCGTTGCAGCGGATGTTGCGTTCACGGAATTCCACGGCAATGGCCCGAGCGAACATATGCACGGCCCCCTTGGTGGTATCGTAGAGCACTTCCATGGGCGTGCCGGCGACGGCCGAGATGGAGGAAGTGCACACGATCGAACCGCCCCCCGCCGCGATCATGCCTGGAAGCACCGCCCGGGTCATGAGGAACATCGAGCGGACATTGACCGCGTGCAGCCAGTCCCACTCCTCGAGCGTGGTCTCGAGGAACGGTTTGATGACTATCGTGCCGGCATGATTGAAGAGCACGCGCATGGCCCCCAGGCGCGCCTCGGCCGCCCTCACCGCCGCGTTGACCTGGCTTTCGTCCGAGACATCTGCGACAAAGAATTCGGCCGCGCCGCCCGCCTTTCGTATGTCGGCGACGGTTGCAGCCGCGGCTGCTTCGTTCCGATCGACGACCGCCACTTTGGCCCCTTCGGCGGCAAACAGCTTGCTGGCCGCGCCGCCCATCCCCGTCGCTCCGCCGGAAACGAGCGCCGTCTTGCCCTCGAGCCTTCCCATGCTGCCCTCCCTATGGTCCCGGCAAGGCTAGCAGGCTCTTAAGCGTCTGCCGAGGCGGCAGTTGACCGCCGACCGGACCCCGGCGATAGAAGCCGCGCAAAAGGGGGACTCGCCATCTATGGCCGACTTTATTCTGACGCTGAGCTGTGTCGATCGCCCGGGAATCGTGGCGGCGGTGACCACAGAACTCGCCGCGCTCGGCGCCAACATCGCCGAATCCAACCAATTCTGGGATCGCGAGACGGGCACCTTCTTCATGCGGCTTGCCTTCACGGCGCCGGACGGAGTCACGCGCGAGGCGCTCGATAGGGCGCTGCAGCCGGCGATCGAGCGCTTTGGCATGCGCACGCGCCTGCTCGACGCGGGCCGCACCAAGCGCATCGTGGTCATGGTCAGCAAGTTCGACCATGCGCTTCTGCACCTGCTCTATCAGATCCGCGTCGGCTGGCTCGACGCTGAGGTCGCAGCGATCATTTCAAATCATGAGGACTTTCGCGCGACTGCGGAGTTCGAGGGGGTACCGTTTCACTATCTGCCCGTCGACCCCATCAACAAGCTTGCACAGGAAGCCGAGGTACTGCGACTGGTTAAGGAAACCGGCGCCGAGCTCGTTGTCCTCGCACGCTACATGCAGATTCTGAGCGCGACGCTGGCGACCCGGCTATTCGGGCAGGTGATCAATATTCACCATTCGGTCCTCCCCAGCTTCAAGGGCGCCAAGCCCTATCACCAGGCGCACGCGCGCGGGGTCAAGCTGATCGGCGCCACCGCCCACTACGTGACGCCCGATCTCGACGAAGGTCCGATCATCGAGCAGGAAACGGCTCGCGTGAACCACGCAATGAGCCCGGATGACCTCATCGCCGCCGGGCGGGACATCGAAAGCCGCGTGCTGGCGCGAGCGGTGAAGCTCCACCTCGAATCGCGCGTGATGCTCAACGGCAAGCGTACCGTGGTGTTCGAGTAGTACCGATTGGCCCTTCACCTCGGCGGATAGAGCTTCCAGCGTTTCGGGCGGAAGGCGATGCGCGTCTTCTCGCCGGCGGGATGATCGAAGGGCAGGTCGATTTCGACCAACTCGGCGTCGCCGCCGATCTCGAGCTCGACGCGACGGGTGCCGCCGACACGGCGGGAAGCGACGACCACGCCGGCAAGCGCCAGCCCCTCGGATACAAGCTCGACATCGTGCGGACGGAAGAACAGGCGCGCCTCGCCGTTATCGGCGCCGCCAGCCGGCAGACCGATGGCGCGGCCCCCCACCCAAAGCTCGCCGCCCTCAACCTCGACCGGAAGCGAACTCGACTCACCGATGAATTCGAACACGAAGGGCGAATTGGGCTGATCGTATACTGTATCGGGGGTGCCGACCTGCTCGATCCGACCCTGGCTCATCACGACGAGCCGATCGGCAAGCTCCAAGGCCTCCTCCTGGTCGTGGGTCACGAATACGGTGGTGTGGCCGGTGCGGTCGTGGATTTCACGCAGCCACTTGCGAAGCTCCTTGCGGACCTGGGCATCGAGGGCCCCGAATGGCTCGTCCAGCAGGAGCACGCGCGGCTCGATGGCGAGCGCCCGGGCGAGAGCGACGCGCTGACGCTGGCCGCCCGAGAGCTGTTGCGGGAAACGCTTCTCGAGTCCGCTCAACTGAACGAGATCGAGCAGCTCGAGAGCCCGCCGGCGGATTTCGGCCTTCGGGGGTCGCGTCGCGCGCGGACGGACCTTGAGCCCGAACATGACGTTTTCGAGCACAGTCATGTTGCGGAACAGGGCATAGGCCTGAAAGACGAAGCCGACATTGCGCTCCTGGACGGAGCGCATCGAGGCGTCCTCGTCGCCGAAGTAGATTCGGCCGGCGGTTGGCTGCTCAAGCCCCGCGATCAGGCGCAAAAGCGTCGTTTTGCCCGAGCCCGAAGGACCGAGCAGCGCGATCAGCTCTCCCGATTTGATCGTGAGCGAGACATCGTCGAGGGCCGGATAGCGAGAGAATTCCTTGAGGACGTGTTCGACGCGAATGTCCACGCTGGCTCCTAGTGGATACGGCGGCTGCCGGCGAGTTCGTCGCCGAAGCGGAATTCGAGCACGGTCTTGATGACCAGCGTCACCAGAGCCAGCAGCGCCAGAAGCGATGCCACGGCAAAGGCGCCGGCGAAGTTGTACTCGTTGTAGAGGATTTCGATATGAAGCGGCATGGTGTTCGTCTTTCCCCGGATATGGCCGGAAAGAACGGAGACGGCGCCGAACTCGCCCATAGCGCGGGCGTTGCAGAGCAGCACGCCATAGAGCAGACCCCATTTGATGTTGGGTAGCGTGACCCGCCAGAAGGTCTGCCAGCCGGTGGCGCCAAGCGACAGGGCCGCCTCCTCGTCCTGGGTGCCCTGATCCTGCATCAGTGGGATCAGCTCGCGCGCAACGAAAGGGAAGGTCACAAAGATGGTCGCGAGCACGATGCCAGGAACGGCGAAGATGATCTGAACATGATTTGCCTGAAGCCACGGGCCGAACCAGCCCTGCGCCCCGAAAAGCAGCACATAGACCATGCCGGAAACGACCGGGGAGATCGAGAACGGCAGGTCGATGAGCGTGGTCAGGAACGCCTTGCCCCAGAATTCGTATTTGGCAACGGCCCAGGCCGCCGCGACCCCGAAGATCAGATTGAGCGGCACGGCGATCGCCGCAACGAGCAGCGTGAGCTCAATGGCGGAGACGGCGTTGCGATCGGCGAAGGTCGCCATATACGTGTCGACGCCCTTGCGAAAGGCCTCGATGAACACCACCAGGAGGGGCAGGACGATGAGCAGCGTCATGAAGCCGACGCCGATGACGATCAGCAGCCACCTGATCCAGACCGGCTCCGATGTCGGGCGCGAGTGCCGCCAGGGAAGCTCTGGCGGGCGACGGCTGTCATAGACCGGAGTGTCCAGCTCATAGATCGCCATAACGTCTCCGAGCCCAGGCCTGAATGAGATTGATGACAAGCAGCATCACGAAGGCGAGGACCAGCATGATGGTTGCGATCACCGCCGCGCTGGGGATGTCGAACTCCTCGAGCTTGATGATGATGAGCAGTGGCGCGATCTCGGATTGATTGGGCAGGTTCGCGGCAATGAAGATGACCGAGCCGTATTCGCCGACGGCGCGCGCGAAAGCGAGCGCAAAGCCGGTGAGGATCGCCGGCATCAGTCGCGGCAGGATGATACGGGCAATGGTTTGGAGCCGGTTGGCGCCGAGGGTGGCGGCCGCCTCCTCGAGCTCCTGTTCGAATTCCTCGAGCACCGGCTGCACGGTGCGCACGACGAAGGGCAGGCCGATGAAGATCAGCGCGATGACGATGCCCGAGGGCGTGTAGGCGATCTTCCAGCCCAGGTGGAGCGGTCCCTGCGCCGAGACGAGCCAGCCGATCCAGCTGCGCTCCGAATAGATCGTCGATAGCGCAATGCCGGCGACGGCGGTGGGCAGCGCGAATGGCAGATCGACGATGGCATCGAGCAGGCGGCGTCCGGGAAACTTGTAGCGCACCAACACCCAGGCCACCACGAGCCCGAAGATGACATTAATCAGCGCCGCGAGCAGCGACGAGCCGAAGCTCACCCAGAGCGCCTGCACCGTGCGGTGCGTGGTCGCGATCCTGACGATTTCGCCGAGTGGCAGCGTTGCCGACTTCAGGAACAGCGCGGCCAGGGGGATCAGCACGATCAGGCTCAGATAGACGATGGTGTAGCCGAGCGTCAGGCCGAAACCTGGAATGACGTTTGGCCTGACAAAGGTCCACCCCGTCTTGGCGGGGTGGACCATGGGAGGTTGATGCGTGCCCGCAGCAAGCGCGATCGAGCTATTGGGCTGGGGTGTAGATCTGGTCAAATATCCCGCCATCGCCGAAATGCTTGGGCTGCACGGTCGCCCAGCCGCCGAACTCCGGATCATCAATAGTCACGAGGTCGAGCTTTGGGAAGCTCGCGAGCAGTGACTGGTCGGCAACAGTCTCCGGTTTGATCGGACGGTAGTGGTGCTTGGCCGCGATGGTCTGGCCTTCGGGCGAGTAGAGATATTCGAGATAGGCCTTGGCGAGATCGGTGGTGCCGTGTGCTTCCGCATTCTTGGTGACAACGGCCACGGGCGGAGCGGCAAGGATCGAGGAAGGCGGATAGACGATCTCGAAATTGTCGGCGCCGAATTCGTCGAGCACGAGATAGGCCTCGTTCTCCCAGCTCAGATAGACGTCGCCGAGCCCCTTCTGTGCGAAGGTCACCGTCGAGTCGCGCGCGCCGGTACCGAGAACGGGAACGTGCTGATAGACTTGCTTGACGAAGTCCTGCGCCTTGGCCTCGTCATTGCCGCCGCTCCTGTAGCCGTAGTTCCAGGCGGCGAGGTAAGCCCAGCGCGCGCCGCCTGAGGTCTTCGGGTTGGGCGTGATGACTTGAACGTCGTTCTTGATCAGGTCGCCCCAGTCCTTGATGCCCTTGGGGTTGCCCTTACGCACCAGAAAGATGATGGTCGAGGTGTAGGGCGTGGAGTTGTCGGGCAGGGCACTCCGCCAGTTCGGATCAATCCTGCCGGATTTCTTGGCGATCGCGTCGATGTCGCCCTGCAGCGCGAGAGTGACCACGTCGGCATCGAGGCCGTCGATCACGGCCTGCGCCTGCTTGCCCGAGCCGCCGTGGCTCTGGTCGATTGTTACGGTGTCGCCGGTCTTTGCCTTCCAAAAGGCGGCAAAGGCCTGATTGTAGTCCTCGTAGAGCTCGCGGGTGGGGTCGTAGCTGACGTTCAGCAAGTGCCGGTCAGCAGCGCGGGCGGTTACTACTCCCGCAAGGGCGATGGCGGCGATGAGCGCGCCGTAGGCGAGCAGTCTGGCAGTCGTCTTCATCAGAACCTCTGTGGTGAAGCATAACTGTCGTAACTCTACCGACTTTGTCGTCTATCTCAAGGGCCGGGGAAGCTGCAGAAGGCGTCCGAGACAAAAAACCATTCCGACGGCCGATGGTTCCGGGGTAATTTTCGACTGGCCCGTTCCGCCGTGGCGGCGGTCGCCGAAATCATTTGCTCGGGAATCGGTCAAGCCATGACGGGCAGGCGGCTGCCAGCGCGGATGGCGTCGGCAAAGGTGGTATGGTCGAGCACCTCTCGCTGGGCCCGGACGACACCTTCAAAGACATGCCGGATTTCGCAGGTCGCCTCATCGCGGCAGTCGGCGCAACGGCGATAGGCTATCTTGGAAAGGCAGGGCAGCGGCGCGATCGGCCCGTCGATGAGCCGCAGCACCTCCCCGAAGGTCAGCCGGTCCGCCGGCCGCAGCAGCACATAACCGCCCAGCCGGCCGCGACGGCTCATCACGATCCCGGCGCGCTTGAGTTCAAGCAGGATCTGTTCGAGGAACTTCTTGGGGATCGCCTGGCTGGCCGAGATCTCCGAGATCATCAGCGAGGTTTCGGGCGGCGCCTTGGCGAGAGCCAGGAGTGCCCTCAGCGCGTATTTTGCCTTCTGCGAAATCATGGAAAGCCGATCGGTTCAGGCGAGATATAGCGCATCGGCATGCGAATGCGAGGGTTGTTGCGTAGCGCCGGACTAATCGTCTGCCTTGATTGTCTCTGGGTCGAAGGCCGAGCCTGGCCGGGTCGATGGCCGCAAGGGCCGCGGGCGGGCCGGCGCGGGTGCCGCGGGCGATCCAGTGTCGGCCTCGGCGACGCGCGAAGGAGTAGGCGCGGCCCCGCCAGCCTCGGCGGCGGGCATCTCGCCCAGGGCGGGAACGGCGGAAAGCGGCTCGGCGGGCCCGCCGATGTCGTGCTCGGGGTGGGCTGCCTCGATGCGGGCTTCGAGCAGTTCGGGCGACAGAGCCGGCGACGATGTCAGCGCCGAAACGGGGACCGGTTCCTCGACCACGGGGGCGACGACGACCGGTTGCAGCGGCGCGATCGGTGCCACGGCGACAGAGGCCGCTTGCTGCGGCGGCTGACGGGACGTGGCCGGTGCGTCCGCGGGAGCGGACTCGGCCGGCGGACGCACGAGCCCGAGCATTCCCAGGCCGATCTCGCGTTCCCCCATGATGACCTCGTTGGCGCCCAGACTTCGGAGGTATTCCTCCTCTTCGTCGGAATGTGCGCGCGCGATGATGCGCAGACCGGCATTGAGGTGCCGCGCCTGCTCGACCGCCTGCCCCGCCTCGAAGGCGTTGGGGATCGCGACAAACAGCGTGCGCGCACCGGCAATGTTGGCGAGCTCGAGCGCCTTGCCCGCCGCGGCATTGCCCACCACCACCTCGAGGCCGGCCGCATGAGCGGCGGCAACGCGTTTTTCGGAATCCTCGATAAGCACGAAGGCAGTCCTCTGCCGCGCGAGGCCCTCGGCGACCACGGTTCCGACACGGCCATAGCCGATGAGCACGGCATGTCCCGAGAGCGGCACGGGCGCGCGTTCGTCCTCCGCATCGATGAGCGGGGGTTCGGTGGCGGCCGGAAAGGTCAGCTCGGGCTCGACGCGGTTGGGCACGACGATGGGCGCGCTGGTTGCCGCGCGCACCTCGAGGCGCGTCCTTAGCGCTTCGGCGGCATAGATCAGCAGCGGATTGAGCACGATCGAGATGATCGAGCCGGCCAGAATGTAGCTTTGTGCCTCGGGCGGGAGCAGCTTGAGGCTGAGACCGAGCGAACCAAGGATGAAGGAGAATTCGCCGATCTGCGCGAGCGAGGCTGAGATCGCAAGCGCAGTGCCGACGGAGCGGCGGATCGCGAGCACCAGAACGAAGCCGATCGCCGACTTGCCCAGGAGAATGACGAAGAGCGTCGCCAACACCTCGAGCGGATGCGTCACGAGGATGGCCGGATTGAACAGCATACCGACCGAAACGAAGAACAGCACCGCGAAGGCGTCGCGGAAGGGCAGGCTCTCCTGCGCTGCGCGGTTGGAGAGTTCGCTTTCGCTCAGGATCATGCCGGCAAAGAAAGCGCCGAGCGCAAGGCTCACGCCGAAGAGGTAGGCGGCTCCTGCGGCAACGCCCAGGGCAATGGCCAGCACGGCGAGGCGGAACAGTTCGCGCGAACCGGTATGGGCGGTGAGGTGCAACACCCAGGGGATGACGCGGCGCCCGACCACCAGCATGAAGCCGAGGAAAGCAAGGAGCTTGATTGCCGTGACCGCGAGGACGCCCCAGACATTGAGCTCGATGCCCGAGAGCCGCTCGACGACGTCGATGAAAGGATCGTGCGTGTCGGCCGTCGTGCCGCCCATCAGACCGGAGAAAGCCGGAATGAGAACCAGTGCCAGGATCATGGCGATGTCTTCGACAATGACCCAGCCCACCGCGATCCGGCCGCGGTCTGACTCAAGGACGTGACGGTCCTGCAGCGCTTTGAGCAGAACGACCGTGGAGGCGACCGAAAGCGCCAGGCCGAAGATCAGACCGCCACCAAGCGGCCAACCTAGCATCAGGCCCAGGGCGAGCCCCATGGC
>DASZSH010000218.1:0-1516 GCA_035548755.1 Devosia sp. | reverse complement strand
CGAGCCGGACGAGGCAGCATGACCCTGGGCCAGCGGCTGCTGTCGCAATCGACCGTCATTTTCGGAGCGCGCCTGTTCGGGGCGGGCCTTACCTTTCTCGTGCAGGTCGCGATCGCGCGGTTCCTGGGGGCGCAGGTCCTTGGCGACTACATCCTGGTGATGGCGACGGTGAACATCGTCGCCGTGGTGATGCCGCTCGGCTTTGAGGCGACGGGCACCTATTTCGCGGCCGAATACCGGGCGCGCGGCGAGGGCCGGATGCTGCGCGGGTTCATGACGCGCGCCTATGGCCATATCGCGCTGTGCGGGCTGCTGCTGCTGGCAGCGGGCTATCCGGTCGCGGGCCTGTTCGGGGAGCCGGGCAAGGTGCTGGCGATGCACTGGCTGCCGGCCGCGATCCTGTGCATCGCCACGGCCATGGTGTTCGTCTCGGGCGCGATGCTGGTGGGGCTCAAGCGGCCGTTCGCCGGGTTCTTCGCCGAAACCATCTTCCGGCCGCTGCTGGCGATGGCGGGCTTCGCCCTGGCGCTCACCGAGGTGGCGGGCGCGCAGGTGACGACGCTCCTATGGGTGCTCGCCGCCGGCTATGCGGTGGTGGCGGCCGTGCAGTTCCTGCTGCTGGTTTCGAGCGTTCGAACGATTCCGCTCGAGGCCGCCCCTCGGGCCGACGAGTGGCGGCGCTGGTGGCGCTTCGCGGTGCCGTGGATCGCCCTGGTCGTGGCCGGGGACTTCTTCTTCGACATCGATCTGCTGGTGCTCGCCAACCATCTCGGCCGCGAGGAGCTGGCGATCTTTGGGGTATGCACGCGGGTCTTCTCGCTGGTTTCGTTCGGCGTGGGGGCGGTCTATGCCGTGACCATGCCCGACATGTTCGAAAGCGAGGCGCTCAGCGACCGGGCCGGCTTCCTGCGCAAGATCGGGGAAGCCAATCTGGTGGCCACCGGCCTTTCCGTGGCGCTGCTGGTGGCGGTGCTGTTGCTCGCGCCATTCGCGTTCATGCTGTTTGGAGCGGCATTCCAGGCTGGCGTCATCCCGCTGGTGATCCTGTGCGCAGGACTGGTGATCCGCTCGGTCTTCGGGCCCGCCTCGGTGGTGCTGTCGGTCCACAACCGGCCCTATGCCAGCCTGCCGGCGGTTGCCGCCTCGATGCTGACGCTGGTGCTCGCCAATCTCGCTCTGGTTCCGCCCTTCGGACTTGTCGGGGCAGCCGTGGCGGCGCTGATCGCCATGACGGTGTGGTCGGGCGCGCTGTGGCTCACAACGCTCAGGATCGTGGGCGTGGACATCTCCATCCGGGCGCGGCTGGCGGCGGTACCGCAGGTACTGCCGAAGCCGGCCGAATAGAGGATTAGCGGCCCAGCAGTTCGTTGAGCCTGCCGATGAGGCGGCCGAGGCGGCCGGTGCCGACGCCGTGATCGTAGCCTTCGGCAAGCTTGGTGTAGGGTTTTTCCATCACGCAGTAGTCCTGCCCGAAGATGTGGTTGCGCAGGATGCAGGTCTCGACATAGCCGTAGCG
>DASZSH010000217.1:0-40430 GCA_035548755.1 Devosia sp. | reverse complement strand
GAGCGCGAGGTCTCGCTGCGATCGGGCCATGAATGCGCGCGCGCACTGCGCAATGCCGGCTACGCGGTGACCGAAATCGACGTCGGCTACGACATTGCCGAGCGGCTGCGCGAGGTGAAACCGGATGTGGTCTTCAACGCGCTGCATGGCCGCTACGGCGAAGACGGGACGATCCAGGGTCTGCTGGAGTTTCTGCGTATCCCCTATACGCATTCGGGCGTGCTGGCCTCGGCGCTCGCCATGGACAAGCATCAGGCCAAGATCATGTTCAAGGCCGCCGGCATCCCCGTCACGGACCATGTCATCGCCTCGCGCGGAGAAATCGGCCGCGCCCATGTGATGACGCCGCCTTACGTGGTCAAACCGATCGCGGACGGCTCGAGCGTGGGGGTGCTCATCGTCAAGGCCGAGCAGTCGCATCCGCCGCAGGAAATTCTCGGCACCGAGTGGAAGGGCGGCGAGGAGCTGATGGTCGAGCGCTACATCCCCGGGCGCGAACTCACCTGCGCCGTTATGGGCGACGTCGCCCTGGGGGTGACCGAGATCGTCACCGACCTCGCCTTCTACAATTATGAGGCGAAATATGCCGCCGGCGGGTCCCGTCATATCGTTCCGGCGCCGATTCAACCGAAAATTTACGACAAAGTGCAGAAGATGGCGCTCAAGGCGCATGCTGCGCTTGGGTGCCGGGGCGTATCGCGGACGGATTTCCGCTTCAACGACAGGGCGGGCGAAGACGGCGAACTCGTCTGCCTCGAGATCAACACCCAGCCAGGTATGACCGAGACTTCTCTGGTCCCCGAACAGGCCCGGCATGCCGGGCACTCGTTCGAGGAACTGGTCACCTGGATGGTGGAGGACGCGAGTTGCAACAGGTAGGCACCAAGGGCTTCGCCGATGCCCAGCTTGTCGACCCGCGCCAGCTTCCCGTCCCCATTCCCGATCTTGCCCGCGCCCGGATGGGGCTGGGACGCGCCTGGGTACTGCACCGCCGGCTGATCGTGCGGGCTGCGGCGGCCGGACTGGTCGCCGTGATCGGCGCCGGCCTGCTGGCCGAACAGGACAGGGTCGTGGAGGGCGCCATGGCGCTTTATGCGGCGGCCCAGGGCCAGATCGCCCATGCCGGTTTCGGCATCTCGCGCATCAATATCACGGGCCAGACACTGACCAGCGAGGCCGACATTCTCAAGGCGCTGGCGATCCCGCCCGATAGCTCGACGCTCACCTTCGACGCTGACGCGGCCCTGCGGCGCATCGAGGCGATCCCGTCGGTCAAGTCGGCGAACGTCCGCAAGATCTATCCGGGCGAGGTGCAGGTCAGCATCGTCGAGCGGGCGCCGATGGCGCGGTGGCGGATCGGCGACAAGACCTGGCTCGTGGATGAAGACGGCAACCCCATCATCGCCGATGACGGCAGCTTCCGCTCCCTGCCGCTCGTGGTGGGCGAGGGCGCGGCAGACGACGCGATGGTGATGATCCGCGCCCTCGACAAGTACCCCTCGCTGACCGAGGACCTGGCGGCCCTGAGCCGTGTCGGCGACCGGCGCTGGGACCTGATCTTCTATTCCGGACTGCGGGTGCAGCTGCCGGAAAACGGAACCGCGCAGGCCCTGGCGCAGCTCGACCAGTACCAAAGCGACGAGCAACTGCTCGACCGCGACGTCTCGGTGATCGACATGCGCGTTCCCGGCATGGTGTCGCTGAAACTGGGCGATCTGGCCAGCAAGGCCTGGGCCGACCTCAAGAAGAAAGACAAGCGCGTCGTCAAGGGCGACGCGGAATACGAGACCGCGGCGGAGCGCGCGGCAGAGAGCAAACCGCAATGATGACCGAGATGATGACCGCGCGGCTCAAGCCTGTGCAGCCGGGGCGAACGAGCCTGGTCGCCGTGCTCGACATCGGCTCGACCAAAGTGTGCTGCGTGATCGCCCGCCTGGCGCCGCGCCCGGAGGGCAAGGCGCTCAAGGGCCGCACGCATACCATCGAGGTTCTGGGCTTCGGCTACGGGGCCTCGGCCGGCATCAAGAGCGGGGTCATCACCGATCTCGACCAGGCCGAACAGGCGATCCGGACCGTGGTGGGCGTGGCCGAGCGCTCGGCTGGATTGACGCTCCAGTCGGTGGTGGTCAACGTCACGGCGGGCCGGCTCGGCTCGGAGACGTTCTCGGCAACGGTCAATCTGGGCGCCCAGGAGGTCGAGACGGCCGACATCCAGCGCGTGCTGCGCGCCGTCAACCAGCGCAGCGTGCGGCCGGAGCGCTCGATCGTCCACGCCCTGCCCATCGGCTATGCGCTCGACGGACAGAAGGGCGTCAAGGATCCGCGCGGGCTGGTGGGCGAGACCCTGTCGATCGACGTTTCGGTCATCAGCGCCGAAACGCTGGCCATGCGAAACATCGAGCTGGTGCTCAACCGCTGCCATCTGCAGATCGAGGGGCTTGTGGCGACGCCTTACGCATCGGGCCTTTCGACGCTGGTGGACGATGAGGGGCAGCTTGGCGTGGCGGTGGTCGATTTCGGCGGAGCGACGACGACGGTCGCGGTCTTCTCGGACGGCCAGCCTGTCTATTGCGATGCCCTTGCCATCGGCGGCCATCATCTGACGCTCGACATCGCGCGGCAGCTTTCGGTTTCGATCGCCGACGCGGAGCGGCTGAAGACGGTGCATGGCAGCGTGTTGCCCGGGCAGGCGGATGAACGCGAGCTGATCTCGATCGTGCCGGTGGGCGCCGGAGCGGACGAGGCGCCGGGACTGATCCCCCGCTCGCACCTGACGCGCGTGCTGCGTCCGCGCGTAGAGGAAATCCTCACGGCCGTGCGCGACCGCATGCAGGCGACCGGCATGATGGATGTATGCGGGCGGCGCTTCGTGCTCACCGGCGGGGGGAGCGAACTGACCGGCCTGCCGGAGGTGGCCCGGCGCATGCTCGGGCGCAATGTGCGCGCCGGACGGCCGATGGGCATTTCCGGACTGCCGGAGATGGCGCGCGGCGCGGCCTTCGCGACCGCCGCGGGCATGCTGATCTATCCGCAGGTGTGCGGCCAGGAGTTCGCCGAACCCAGGCAGCCGGCCAAGCTGACCGGCACCGACGGCTATCTGGCGCGGGTGGGAAGCTGGCTCAGGACCTCCTTCTAGTCCCGCCTTCGCACAGACGCCGACTGCCCGAGTCTTCAAGGGGTTAAGCGGCCCGGCTCGCGCATTGAGTCCGGACGGACGGAGGGCGGGCCCGCCGGCATGGTTAATGGCGGCTGAATTTCACCGAAAAGCGTGTCGCAATCTGCATTTTCGTTAACGGATTGGCACGGATTGTTAGGGTCTGGTTAACGAATTGGCGACTAACAATGACGGCATTCGCCAGTGCCATGGGGCCCTTCATGACGATCAACCTCGCTATCCCTGACATTCAGGAGCTCAAGCCCCGGATCACCGTGTTCGGTGTGGGCGGCGCTGGCGGAAACGCCGTCAACAACATGATCGCGCAGGGGCTGGACGGCGTGGATTTCGTTTGCGCCAACACCGATGCCCAGGCCCTGGCGCTCAGCAAATCGCCGCGGATCATCCAGCTGGGCGTGTCGGTCACCGAAGGCCTGGGCGCGGGGTCCCATCCGGAAGTGGGGCGGGCGGCGGCCGAAGAGAGCTTCGATGAGATCAACGACCATCTGAGCGGCTCGCATATGGTGTTCATCACCGCGGGCATGGGCGGGGGCACAGGAACGGGCGCGGCGCCGGTCATCGCGCGGGCAGCGCGCGAGCAGGGCATCCTGACCGTCGGGGTCGTCACCAAGCCCTTCACCTTCGAGGGCAACCGGCGCATGCGCCTTGCCGAGGACGGCATCGACGAGCTGCACCGGCATGTCGATACGCTGATCGTGATCCCCAACCAGAACCTGTTCCGCGTGGCCAACGAGAAGACCACCTTTGCGGACGCCTTCAAGATGGCCGATCAGGTGCTGTTCTCCGGCGTGAGCTGCATCACCGACCTGATGGTCAAGGAAGGCCTCATCAATCTCGACTTCGCCGACGTGCGCGCCGTGATGCGCGGCATGGGCAAGGCGATGATGGGCACCGGCGAGGCCTCAGGCGACGACCGCGCCCGGCACGCGGCGGAGGCGGCGATCGCCAACCCGCTGCTCGACGATGTATCCATGCAGGGCGCGCGCGGACTGCTCATTTCCATCACCGGCGGCCCGGACCTGACGCTTTACGAGGTCGACGAGGCGGCGAGCCGCATCCGCGAGGAAGTCGACCCGGACGCCAACATCATTCTGGGCGCGACCTACGATGCCGAAATGACCGGCACGATCCGCGTGGCGGTGGTGGCCACGGGCACCGACGCCACGATGGTGCAGGCGCTCGAGCCGATGAAGACCAGCTCCAACCGCGCGCCGCTGCAGGCGACCACGATCCGGCGCGCCGTCGAGCAGGTTTCGGCGCAGCCCCAGCACGCGCCGCAGCCGGCCCATGAGTTCGAGGCCGACGTCCGCCAGGCGGTGGCCGAGGCGATCACCTACCAGGACCAGGCCGCGGCGGCGGACGCGCAGGACGACGGCATCACGGTCGAGCCCTATATCCCCACCGCCAGCGCGGGGCATCTGGACGAGCCGGCGCGGGCGCCCGAGCAGCCGGTGCCGAGCCTCTATGTGCCCTCGCATGCCGAACGCCCGGACGGGCAGCGGCGCATGCCGCGCACGGAGGAATTTCCCGCTGTTGCGCGGAAGACACTCGCGGCGGAAGAAAGACACGAGCAGGAGCCCCGGAATGCCCGGGCGCTGTTCAAGCGGCTGGCCTCGAATGTGGGCATCGGACTGCGCACGCCGCAGCATCCGGGGCTGGAGGAGCCGCGCTATCCCAGCAGCGACGATGCGGCGGCGCGCAACGCGATCGAGGCCGGGGCGGCCCGGAATTCCGCGGCTTCGGCGCCGGCCGAGGGGGCCCGCGGGCAGCTCGATCCGCATGGCCGGCCGGTGCCGCAAAAGGAGCACATCGAGATCCCGTCGTTCCTGCGCAAGCACGGCTGAACCCCGTTTCAGGGAACGGTTGGCATCATCACCGGCGCGCTTCCGCGCCGGTTTCTTTTTGGTTAAGACTGCTTCGGGTCCAAGGGGTCGGAGTTTCCTTTATGCAGAACCTGTCGGCGCGGCAGCGCACCGTGGGCGGCGTGCTCGAATTCAGCGGCTTCGGGGTCCACTCCGCCCAGCCGGTGACCCTCACGATAGAGCCCGCGCCGGCCGACACAGGCTATCGCATCCAGCGCAAGTTCGAGGACGGCTCCATCGTGGGGCCGGTGGCGGTGCATTTCGCACGCGTCACGCGGACGACGCTTTGCACCACGATCGATCTTGGCGATTCGGTCTCGGTGGCGACGGTCGAGCATGTGATCTCGGCGCTGTCGGGGCTGGGGGTCGACAATGCGCTGCTGACGGTGACCGGCCCGGAATGTCCGATCCTGGACGGATCGGCGGCGCCCTTCGCCGAAGCGATCATGGCGGCCGGGCTCGAGATCCAGAACAAGTCGCGCCGCTACATCAAGATCATGCGCCAGGTGCTGGTGCGCAACAACGAGGCCTCGGCGGCGCTCGAGCCCTATAACGGGCGGCTGCTCGATCTCGAGATCGATTTCGACAGCAAGGTCATCGGCCGGCAGCGGATGATCTTCGACTGGACGCCGCGCAAATATTTCGACGATGTGTCGCGGGCGCGCACCTTCGGCTTCGTGCGGGACGCCAAGATCCTGCGGCAGGCGGGCTATGCGCTGGGCTCGTCGCTGGACAATTCGATCACGGTGCATGAGGACCGCATCCTCAATCCGGGCGGGCTGCGCTACGAGGACGAGTTCGTGCGCCACAAGCTGCTGGACGCGGTGGGCGATCTGGCGCTGTGCGGGCTGCCCATCTACGGGCGCTTCCGTTCGTACAAGGGCGGGCATGCGCTGAACGCGCTGGTGCTGCACGGGCTGTTCGCGAGCGAGGCCAATTACGAGGTCGTGAGCGCCGAGGACCTGCCGCTCGGCTACGACTCGCTCAACGACATGCCGGACGGGCTGGAGGTGCGGCCGTATCTGCGGTCGGTCGGCTAAGCCCGTCACAGTTTTGATGGATTTGCTCTCTAGGCCGCTCAGCCGGTGCCAAGTATGCTGCAATCGAAGGGGCGGGGCGTTTTCGTGACAGACACTGGTTTTGCGTCGCCGGCGGCTCGGCTGGCCCGGATGCTTGCGGTCAGCGGATTTGCCGCCGCGCTCGCGGCCTGCAGCTTCTTCGGGCCGACCAAGATCAAGGAGGAAGAGATCATTCCTCCCGAGACGCTCTATCAGACCGTTCTGTCGGACATGGACGCGCAGCACTACAACGCGGCCATCGACACGCTCAAGAAGCTGGAGCGGCAGCATCCCTACTCGGAGTACAACGAGAAGGCGAAGCTGATGGAGGTCTACGCCAACTACAGGATCGGCAAGTTCAACGACGCGATCCTGGCGGCGGACCGCTATCTCGCGCTGTTCCCCTCGTCGGACCAGACGGCCTATGTGCTGTTTCTCAAGGGCACAGCCTATTTTGCGCAGATCACCGACATCACGCGCGACCAGGGGATCACGCAGAACGCCATCGACACCTACACGCTGCTGATCAGCAACTATCCCAACAGCGACTATGCCAAGGACGCCCGGGACAAGATGCTGATCGCCGTGGACCAGCTGGCCGGCAAGGAAATGTCCGTGGGCCGCTATTACGAGGGCAACGGCCAGTATGCCGCCGCGATCAACCGTTTCCGCAACGTCGTCGACAAGTATCAGACGTCCTCGCATATCGAGGAGGCGCTGTTCCGCCTGACGGAATCGAACCTGGCGCTGGGCCTTGTCGCCGAGGCACAGACGGCGGCGGCGGTGCTGGGGCACAACTATCCGGCCAGCGACTGGTACAAGGAGGCCTACGACCTGCTGCAGAAGCAGGGGCTCGAGCCCAAGGTCAATACGCAGAGCACGCTGGCGACCGCGGTCACGACCAAGCAGATCACGCCCTCGGGCAGCGATCCCAACAAGCCGGTTCCCCCGCCCAAGGTGTAGGGCTGCGGCGCAGGCGTTCCCGGCCCGGCGGCGCCCGGTCGAAACCGGCAGACGGGAGGATCGCCGAGCGGTCGAGGCTAGCCAGAGCCGGCGTTTGTTGCTATTTTGTTCTCACAGGCGCGACTCCCCGGGTCGCCGGTGACCGGTCCATTCGCTGAGGCCCGCTCGACGTGCTGAGCGCACTTTCGGTTCGCAACATTGTGCTGATCGACCAGCTCGACATCGGTCTCGATGGCGGGCTGACGGCGCTGACCGGCGAGACCGGCGCGGGCAAGTCGATCCTGCTTGATGCGCTGACGCTGGCGCTGGGAGGGCGGGGGGATGCCTCGCTGGTCCGGCAGGGGCAGGAGAGCGGGCAGGTGGTGGCCGTGCTGCAACTGCCTGTCGATCACCCGGCGCGCGTGGCCCTGCGCGAGAACGAAATCGCGGACGACGCCGACCTTATCATGCGGCGGGTGCAGTATGCCGACGGCCGCACGCGAGCCTTCATCAACGACCAGCCGGTGGGGGCGGCGCTGATGCAGGCGATCGGCCGGCAGCTTGTCGAAATCCACGGCCAGCATGACGACAGGGCGCTCGTGGATGCGGCGACGCACCGGATGCTGCTGGACGCCTTTGGCGGGCTCGAGCGGGACGCCACGGCAACGCGCGAGACGCATGCGGCGCTCGCCGAGGCGGAGGCCAGGGTGGCCGAACAGCGCGCGCTCATCGCCGAGGCCGCCGCGCGCGAGGACTATGCCCGGCATGTGGTGGAGGAGCTTGCGGAGCTCGCTCCCGAGCCGGGGGAGGAGGACACGCTCGCCGGCCGCCGGCAGCGGCTCATGCAACTCGAGAAAGCCCACGACGAAATTCGCGAGGCCGACGAGATACTGTCGGGGCCCAGCGCCGCGGCCCCCGCGCTCAGCGGCCTGATGCGCCGGCTGATGCGCAAGGCCGACAACGGCATGGGCGTTTTCCAGCCTCTGATCGAGGCCCTGGATCAAAGCCTCGATGCGCTCGACCGAACGGCCGAGACGATCGAGGCGCTCAAGCGCGAGATGGCCTTCGATCCAGCCGAGCTCGAACAGGTCGAGAGCCGGCTCTTCGCGCTTCGCGGCGCGGCGCGCAAGCATCACGTGGCCGTCGACGAGCTGCCGGCGGTGCTGGCAAAGTATCGGGCCGAGCTTGCGGCCCTGCAGAGCGGGGAAGCGACGCTCATCAAGCTCGAGGCGGATGTCGAGGTGGCGCGCGAGGCGTATCGGAAGGCCGCGCGCCGGCTGAGCGCAGGTCGCGCCAAGGCGGCCAAGGCGCTGAGCAAGGCGGTTGAGGCCGAGCTGCCCGACCTCAAGCTGGGCGCCGCGAAGTTCATCGTCGACCAGCAGGTCGACGAGTCGCGGGTGGCGGCGTCCGGATTCGATCAGGTCGCGTTCCATGTGCAGACCAACCCAGGGACTTCGCCCGGGCCGCTCATGAAGGTTGCCTCGGGCGGGGAACTCTCCCGCTTCCTGCTGGCGCTCAAGGTGGTGCTCGCCGATCGAGGCTCGGCTCCGGTGCTGATCTTCGACGAGATCGATACCGGCGTCGGCGGCGCGGTGGCCGACGCGATCGGCCGCCGCCTGAAGCGGCTCGCCGGCAAGGTCCAGGTCCTGACGGTCACCCATGCGCCGCAGGTGGCGGCCCGCGCCGACACGCACCTGTTCATCGAAAAGCAGGCGATCGAGGAAGGGGCCTTCGTGCGCACCCACCTGCGCCGGCTCGATGGGCCGGCGCGAAACGAAGAGATTGCGCGCATGCTCGCGGGCGCTACGATCACCGCGGAAGCCCGCGCCGCCGCGGGCAAGCTGCTGTCGGACGTGGCATGACCGATTCGAGAGATGTGGAGGATTTCAGCGAGGACGAGGCGCGCGCCGAGCTCGATCGTCTGCACGAGGCGCTGAGCCGGGCGGACCGCCTCTATTTCGAACGCGACGCGCCCGAGATCACGGACGCGGCCTATGATGCGCTCAAGCGGCGCTACCAGGCGATCGAACGCGCCTTCCCCGAACTCAAGCGCCCCGACAGCCTCAGCGAACGCGTGGGCGGCGCACCGGTCGAAGGCTTTGCAAAGGTGCGGCACGAGGCGCCAATGCTCAGCCTTGCCAAGGCCTACACAGATCAGGACGTGATCGATTTCGCCGAGCGAGCCCGCCGCTTCTTCGAGCGCGACAAGGACCTCGATCTGGTGTTCACCGCCGAGCCAAAGATCGATGGGCTCTCTGCCTCGCTTCGCTATGAGAATGGCGTTCTGGTGCGCGGAGCGACACGCGGCGACGGCACCGTGGGCGAGGATATCACCGAGAATCTCAGGACCATCGCGGATATTCCGCACAAGCTCAGGGGCAAGGGGTGGCCCCAAGTCATCGAGATCCGCGGCGAGGTCTATATGACCTATGCGGAGTTTCAGGCGCTCAAGGCGCGCTCGGCGGCGGCCGGCGGGCAGGATTATGTCAACCCGCGCAACACGGCCGCCGGCTCGCTGCGACAGAAGGACCCCAGCATCACGGCGAGCCGCAAGCTCAACTTCTTCGCCTACGCCTGGGGCGCAGCGAGCGAGGACCCTGCGGAGACCCAGTACGACGCGGTGCAGAAATTCGCGAGCTGGGGATTCAAGGTCAATCCGCTGATGGTCCGCGCGCATTCGGTCGAGGAGCTGCTCGCGCAGTACCGGCTGATCGAAGCCAAGCGTTCGCAACTGGGCTACGACATCGACGGCGTGGTGTACAAGATCGATCGTCTCGATCTGCAGCGGCGGTGGGGGTTTGTCACCGGCGAGCCGCGCTGGGCCATCGCGCACAAGTTTCCCGCCGAGCAGGCGACCACCGTGCTGCGCCAGATCGACATCCAGGTCGGCCGAACCGGCACGCTGGCGCCGGTGGGAAGGCTCGATCCGGTGACGGTGGGCGGCGTGACGGTGGTCAACGTGACCCTTCACAACGAGGACTACATCAAGGGCATCGACAGTTTCGGGGAACCGATCCGCGACGGCGTCGACATCCGCATCGGCGATACGGTTGTCATCCAGCGCGCGGGCGATGTCATTCCACAGATCGTCAAGGTGGTGCTCGACAAGCGCCCCGCCGACGCAAAGCCGTACCAGTTTCCACAGGTCTGCCCGGTCTGCGGATCGCCTGCGGTGCGGGAGATCAATGAGAAGACCGGCAAGGAAGATGCGCGCCGCCGCTGCACCGGCGAATTGATCTGCGCCGCTCAGGCGGTCGAACAGCTCAAGCATTTCGTCTCGCGCGGCGCGCTCGATATCGAAGGGCTCGGCACCGAGCAGATCGAACTGTTTTTTGCCGAGGGAATTCTCAAGACGTCGGCGGACATCTTCCGGCTTCGCGAGCGGCGCAAGGAGGTCGAGGCCGCGATCCACAAGCGCCGCGAGGAGCAGGCGCGGGCCCGCGAGGAAATGACCGGCACGCGGCGCAAGAAGGTGCTCTCGGCCGAAGAACGGACCTATGAGGGGCTCGACAAGCTCTTTGCCAATATCGATGCGCGCCGGCAGCCGGAGCTCGACCGCTTCATCTACGCCCTCGGCATCCGGCATGTGGGCGAGACCACGGCGGCCGCGCTCGCCAAGACATTCGGCAACATCGCCGCCTTCCGCGCCGCGGGCATGGGCGCCGAGGAGTTTCCCTCAATCCACGGGATCGGCGATACGGTGCGCACCGCGCTCGTCTCGTTTTTCGCCAATGCCCGGAACGTGGCGGTGCTGGACGACCTGCTGGGGCAGGTGAAGCCCAAGGACTATGTGGTCACGATCTCGGCCAATTCGCAGGTCGCGGGCAAGACGGTGGTGTTCACCGGAAGCCTCGAAAAGATGACGCGCGGAGAGGCCAAGGCCATGGCCGAGCGGCTGGGCGCAAAGGTCGCCGGCAGCGTTTCCAAGAATACCGATATCGTGGTCGCCGGGCCGGGCGCCGGCAGCAAGCTGAAGACGGCGGAGGAACTGGGCATCACCGTTCTCGACGAAGATCAGTGGCTGGCGCTCGCCAACCAGTAGCCGTTCAGCTCCGGTTCGGTTTGGCGAGGCTACAAGCGCCCACCTCAACCCCCGGACACACCTTCATGCGCAAACTGTTTCTGGCTTTCGCCCTCCTGCTCACAGGGGCCGCCCCGGCCTTCGCCTTCGACACCCCAAAGGCGCTGCTCGAGGCGCTCTATGCCCCTTATTCGAAGGGCGAGTCCTTCGACTGGAGCACATGGGACGAGTCGCAGTTCCGGTCCAAGCACCTCAACGAGCTCTTCGCCAAGGACGAGAAGGAGGCGAACGGAGACATCGGGCGGCTCGACTTCGATCCCTATATCGACGGGCAGGACTATCAGATCAGCAAGCTCACGATCGGAGAGGCCAAGATCGAGGGCGATACGGCCACCGTCGAAGTCACGTTCAACAATTTCGATCTGGGCGAGGACCTGACCTTCACGCTGGTCAGGGAAGCCGACGGCTGGAAGATCGACGACGTGACGTCGGCGAACAAGGACTTTCCCTATTCGCTGAAGGCGATCATGGAAGGGCCGCTCGACACCGGCACCGACTGAACCGGCGCGGCGAGACGCGCGCTAGATGGCGCGCGTCGCTTCCTTCAGCCAGGCCTTCACCTGCCCCTCGAGGCGGGGGCCGACCTCGCGGAAGACCCGCCGGTGGTAGGCATTGAGCCACTCGCGCTCGTGCGGCAGAAGCAGCGACTCCTCGACGAGACGCAGGTCGATCGGGCAGAGGGTGAGGGTTTCGAGCTCGAGAAAGCTGCCCCCTCCGACCTTGCTCTCGACCACAAGAACGAGATTCTCGGTGCGAATGCCGTAGGCTCCGGCCTTGTAGTAGCCGGGCTCGTTGGAAATGATCTGACCGGGCTCGAGCGGCAGGGGATAGCGCGGCGAGAAGCCGATCGGCCCCTCGTGGACGCCGAGAAAGGCGCCGACGCCGTGGCCGGTGCCGTGGTTGTAGGTGACCCCATCCTGCCACAGGAACTGGCGCGCCAGCACGTCGAGCTGCGCACCGGACGTGCCGCGCGGGAAGCGCTGCATGGAGAGCGCCATCATGCCCTTGAGCACGCGGGTGAAGCGATCCTTCTGCTCGGCGGTGGCCCGGCCGGTGAACAGGGTGCGGGTGATGTCGGTGGTGCCGCTCAGATATTGCGCGCCCGAATCGAGCAGCATCAGCTCGCCGGGCTTCAGCGTGCGGTTGGAGGACTGATCCACCCGGTAGTGGACGATGGCGCCATTGGGACCGGCGCCGGCGATGGTGTCGAAGCTGGCGTCGACGCAGCTGGGGTCCTGACGGCGGAAATGTTCGAGCGCCTCGACGATGCCGATTTCGGTGAGCTTTCCGCCGGGCGCTTCCGCATCGAACCAGTGGAGGAAGCGGGCCAGCGCGACGGCATCGAGCAGGTGCGCCTCGCGCATGCCGCCGATCTCGGCCTCGTTCTTGCGCGATTTCGGCAACAGCACGGGGTCGCGCTTTTCGACGAGCGGGGCGCCGGCGGCCTCAAGCGTGGAGATCAGCGCGAAGGGAGCCGTCGCCGGATCGATCCATACGCGCTTGCCGGCGGCCCCGAGGCGGCGCAGCGCGGGCTCGAGCGTGGCGAGGTCGGCGAGCCGCGCGAGATCGGCGAGCCCGGCCCTGAGCTCGGGGGTGATCTTGCTGCGGTGGACGAAGATGGTGGGCCTGCCCGTGCGCGGCACCAGGGCGAAGCCCAGCATGACGGGAACGTTGGGCACGTCGCGGCCGCGCATGTTGAACAGCCAGTTGATCGACTCGGGCAGGCTGAGCACGACCAGGTCGGCGCCCTCGGCGGCGAGCGTCCTGCGCAGATCGGCAAGCTTGTCGGCGGCGTCGCGGCCGGCGCGGTTGTGGCCGAGAAATTCGACCGGCGCGGCAGGCGGGGCGGGGCGATCGGCCCAGATGCGGTCGACGAGGTTGGGGACGGGCACCAGGGTCAGCCGGCCGGCGGTCCTGTCGCGCAGGTCCTTGATCTCGCCGGGTGTGTGCAGCCAGGGATCAAAGCCGAGCCTGCCGCCTTTGGGGATGAAATCGGCGATGCGGGCATCGACGCCGCCCTGCGCCGTTTCGAGCACGGTCACCAGGCGCGTGTCTGTCTGCAGCGGGGCCTGCAGCGTGTAGCGCGAGTCGACGAACAGGCCGGCTTTCCTGGGCCCCACGACCGCCATGCCGGCCGAGCCGGTGAAGCTTGTGACATAAGCGAGCCGCGCCTCGCTTTGGGGCACGGACTCGCCGCGATGGGCATCGGCGCGCGGTACGAGGAAGCCATCGAGCCCGGCCTCGGCGATCGCGGCGCGCAGCGCCCGCAGCCGCTTGCCCACCGTCGCCGGTGACGTTTTGGTGTCGAAGCTCTGGAAGACGGCGGGGCCGAAGTGGTTGTTCGCCATGGTTCATTTCTTGTTAAGCCGGGTTGCGGCACTGGCATGGCTGGGTTGCCGCAGACCGCCTTTCCCGGAGGGTCGGGGACTCCTATCTAGCGAGGGACGCGAAAGCGGCCAACATCAGACTTGACCTGAGACCACACCGATGACCACCAGCAGACCCGATTTTCGCAAAGCCGTTGACGCCGTGGTGGGCGCGCGCTCGCGCGAGATGACGCGCCAGCCGGAGCGCCGCAACGAGTATCTGCTGCTCGGCGCCTTCACCAAGCGCCCGAGCTGAGCCCCGGCTGTCCCCGACGCCAGAAGCCCCGGAACGCTCCGGGGCTTTGTGTTTCTTCAGGCCCCGAGCGGAGACGCCTGCAGCAGGCGCTCCATGCCGGGGGCGTATTTGCGGCTGAGGGCCTCGCGGCAGCGGGCATCAACGTCCTCGGGTATATGCAGGCGGGCGCGGAACCAGCCGGCGACGCGATCGCCCAGATCGGCCGGGCCCAGAATTGCGGCGAGGGCATCGGCGTATCCGGCCTCGGCGGCGTCTGCCGCGACGCGACGATTGCGTGAGCTTTCCCCCGGCAGGGCCAGAGTCAGCCCGGGGGCGAGCGCGGCGACAGCGGCGTGGCCGGGGAAGGGGGTCGCGTCGCGGAAGTCGTGAAGATGCACCGGGCAGGCCACCGCATTGGCGAAGGCGGCGAGGTGAGTCTCGTAATCGAGGCAGAAATCCCAGTAGAGCGGGTAGCGCCGCTGTTGGCGGAAGACCCGGACGCGGCCGTCGCGCAGCGCGGCGACGAAGGCAGCCCCGTATTCGACGAAGGCGAGCTTGCTGAGCTGGGCGTAGAGGCTCGCGAAGTAGTCGCCTGGATCGCGCAGGCAGAAGTGCCACTCAATCTCGACCGCGCCGGCCTGGCGGGCCGCCTGGACGACCGACCTCGCCCGCTCGTGGTCGAAGATCAGCGTTTCAAAATCCTCCGACGACAGGATGGCGGCATCATACCCGGCCCTGGCCGCGAGGCGGATATGAGCCGCGACGTGCTCGACATTGTCGAGCAAGGTCATCCAGGCCGTGCCGTGGTTGGCGAGCATGTGGGCATCGGGCTCGAAATATACGTTCCGGGCCCGCAGGGCCTGGCGGTTGAGGACAAGGACGTGCTGGAGGTAGGTCGAGGCGGTCTTGTGCAGCCCCGCATGGATGACGAGGCGCACGCCTATCTCCGTTCGAGGATGAGGGTCGCCCAGGCGCCGCGTTCGAGGCGGCGGCGCAGGGCCATGCGCTGGCGGGCATAGGCGGCGACGACCCGCGGGGCCTGTTCGAGCAGGATGCCGGAGAGGATGACGGTCGCGCCGCGGCCGGCGGCCCGGCCCATCGCCGGGGCCAGGGCGATGAGGGGCCCGGCGAGGATGTTGGCGACGATCAGGTCGTAAGGGGCGCCGCGCGTGAGGCGCGGGTGGCTGAGGCCGGGGGCGGTCACGACTTCGACGAGGCGGCCGACGGCGTTGTCGGCGGCATTGCGGATGGCGGTGGTCGCCGCGACCGGATCGATGTCGCTGGCAAGGACGCGGCGACGCGTGCGCCTGGCGAGCGCGATGGCGAGGACGCCGGTGCCGGTGCCGACATCAAGCATCCGCCGCGGACGGCGACGCCGCAGGACAAGGTCGATGGCCTCGAGGCAGCCGGTGGTGGTTTCGTGATGGCCGGTGCCGAAGGCCTGCGCGGCATCGATGCGGATCGGCAGGAGCCCGGCGGGCGGCGGCGACGCCTCGTGGCTGCCATAGACATAGACGCCGCCGGCGATCACGGGCCCCAGGCCCTGCAGCGATTTCGACACCCAGTCGGTCTGGGTATCGAGGGGGGCGATGGTGAAATCGACCTCGCCGCCCAGGGTCGCCCGCGCCAAATCTTCGAAGGCGTGCAGATCGGGCAGCATCTCGCAGGTCGCCTCGAACACCCACTCGCCGGTCGCTTCGTCCTCGTGGGCCGAGGCGGTGAGGGCGAGGTCCTCGCGGGCCATCACGGCGTCGACGAGAGCATAGGCCTGCTCGCGGGTGAGGGGCGCCGATAGCTGGTTGAGGGTCATGCCCGGTTTGTTGCCGGGAGGGGGCCGGAAGTCAACGGCCGGGCCGGAGGTTCGGGGATGACACCCGCGGCGGGGCGTGGCATGTCGGGTCGCGGAGACCGAAATGACTACGAACACCCTGCCGTCGAGCCGCGGCGCGCTCACCGGCATCGCCATCAAGATCGCCTCGGTTCTGATCTTCCTCGTCATGTCGAGCCTGCTCAAAGCCAGCGTGGGCGTGCCTGCGGGCGAACTGGTCTTCTTCCGATCGTTCTTCGGCGTCCTGCCGGTCGTCGCCTTTCTCGCCTGGCGCGGGGAGCTACGCGAGGGGCTCAGAAGCAACAACATTCCGAGCCAGATCTGGCGGGGCCTGGTGGGCACCGTATCGATGGGCTGCGGCTTCTTCGCGCTGACCCGGCTGCCGCTGCCGGAGGCGGTCACCATCAGCTATGCGATGCCGCTGTTCATCGTGATCCTCAGCGCGCTGTTCCTGCACGAAGTGGTGCGGCTCTATCGCTGGAGCGCGGTGGTGGTGGGCCTTATCGGCGTGGTGATCATCGCCTGGCCGCGGCTGACGCTGGTGTCAACGGGCATGGATGCGGGCGCCGCGCTCGGCGCGATCGTGGCGCTCGGCGGCGCAGCGCTCGGGGCGGTGGCGCAGATGCTGGTGCGCACGCTGATCAGAACGGAGCGGAGCGCCACGATCGTGCTCTACTTCCTGCTGTCGTCCGCGGCGATTTCGCTCGTCACCATCCCCTTCGGCTGGGTGGCGCCGGGCCCTCTCACGCTCGCCTATCTCATCGGCGCAGGCATCTGCGGGGGCATCGCGCAGGTGATGCTGACCGAGAGCTACCGGCACGCCGATATGAGCGTGATCGCGCCGTTCGAGTACACCTCGCTGGTGTTCTCGGTGATCATCGGCTTTGTCTTCTTCGGCGACGTGCCCACATGGTTCATGCTGATCGGCGGGGTGATCGTGGTGGGCTCCGGCCTGTTCATCATCTACCGCGAACACCGGCTCGGGCTCGATCGCAGCAAGGTGCGCGAGGTGGTGACGCCGCAGGGGTGACCTGCGGCGCCAACGACACATCGCAGCGTCAGGCCGGCTGCGGCGCAAGCGGCAAGTCGCGCCGGGGCGCGGGGAAGGCGAGGGCCATGGCCGCCGCGACGGCCCCGAGGCTCGCCGAGGCGATATAGAGCCAGTGGTAGGTGCCGAACGTGTCGTAGAGCCAGCCGCCGCCCACCGGCCCCAGGGCCATGCCCAGGAACGAGGTGATGCTCGCCGCCCCCAGCACGGTGCCCATCACGTTCTGGGCGAAATACTGGCGGGCCAGCACGGAGTAGAGCGGCATCACACCGCCATAGGCGAGCCCGAGGAAAAGCGCCATCAGGTAGAACTGCGGGACCTGTCCGACATAGATGTAGAGGTAGATGCCCACCGCCTGCAGCGCGAGCCCGCCGACGATGACACGGCGAACGTCGAAGCGATCGGCGAGGACTCCGAACAAGAGCCGCCCGAACAGGCCCGACAGCCCTTCGACGCTATAGATGGAGGCGGCAGCAAGGGGCGAGGCGCCGCACAGCATGGCGTAGCTCACCGTGTGGAAGATGGGGCCCGAATGGGCGCCGCAGCAGAAGAAGAAGGTGATGGCGAGGACGATGAACTGCGGCGTGCGGAAGGCCGACCAGGCATTTCCGCCCGGAGTCGAGGGAGCCGGACCTGCGGCGGGCCGCGGGGCCGCGGCGGGCACCGGGGCGGGCCGGATGAGCAGGGCGGCCGGGACAACGATCGCCACGTAAGCGAGAGCGATCGCGAGCATCGCCGTGCGCCATCCGTAGGCGCCGATCAGCACCGTGGCGAGGGGCGTCATCGTCATGGGCGCAACGCCTGAGCCGACGGAAACCAGCGACACGGCGAGACTGCGGTGCCTGTCGAACCAGCCCACGGTTGCGGCGGCGATGGGCGCAAAGAAGGCTCCGCCGGAGGCGCCGACCAGACCGCCATAGGCGAACTGAAAGACAAGGATGTCGGAGGCGCGGCTCGCAAGGACGAGCCCCGCCCCACCCAGCAGCGTTGCAAGGAGCAGCACGGGCCGCGTCCCGATGCGGTCGCTGAGCACGCCCCAGCCAAAGCCGGCAAAGCCCATGACGATGAAGCCGACGGTCATGGCGATCGAAATGCCGGCGCGCGACCAGCCGGTGTCGGCCGCCATGGGCTGCAGGTAGACCGGCAGGGCGAACATGGCGCCCATCGCCACGCAGGTGATCAGCGCGCCGGCGGCGACGACCACCCAGCCATAACGGCTTTCCATTCTCTTGTTCTCCAGATGAAAATGTGGGCGGCCTAAGCGTACCTGCCCGCCATCTGTCCGATACGCGGCAGGATGATGGCCCAGCCTTCACTCATGTTCCTGTAGGTCACATCGTTCAGCGGCGAACGGAAGCCGCTCTGAACCATGCGCAGGCGCGTGCCGCCATCGACCGGCGTGAGCGTCCAGGTCACAAGCGTGTCGAGCGGCGCGCCGTCGCCCTTATTGTTGGGGGAACCGCCGACCCAGGTATAGGCGAGGGTGCGCGGCGGATCCCAGGCGGTGATCTCGCACGACACGGTCCCGTCCCAGTCCCCGCGGGGAAGGTCGGCAATGGTAAAACGCTGTCCCAATCCGGGCTTGAAGGTGTTGGGCATGAGCCAGCGCTGCATGAGCTCGGAGGTGGTCAGCACCTTCCAGACGACCTCGGCCGCATGGGGAACGAACTCGTCCACGGTTATGGCGCGGACGGCGGGGTCGATTCTGAGCGTCATTTGGGGTCGATCTCCTTGAGGACGGATTTGAGGGCGGCGAAGCGATCGGCCCAGAAGATGCCGTAGACACTCATCCAGTCGACGAGCGGCGCGAGCCCTTCGGGCGTGGCGCGGTAGCGCGTGGTGCGGCCATCGCGCCGTTCCGCCACCAGACCGGCGGCGCGCAGCGCCTTCAGATGCTGCGAGATGGCCGGCTGCGACACGCCGCTGTTGCGCGTGAGCTCGACGACCGCGGCCTCCGGCTGGCGCACCACGCGCTCGTAGAGCGCGCGGCGCGTGGGATCGGCCAAGGTGCGCATCAATGTGGCAAGGTCGCTGTGCATGTGAGGCATAAGTGATTGCTTATGGGATGAGTCATAAGCGAAGGCTTATGGGTGAGTCAAGAGGCGGCGAGTGAAACGCAGGTGGCCGGCTGTCATGCGGGATCTGAGCGAGCCAGCGGGACCAAAATGCTCAGGGCGCGAGATGACGGTCACACTTGCGGACTATCCACGCTGCGGACCGGAAGACGGTTGGGACAGTGGTGGATGCGTCCTTCCCCGAGTTGGCGGACAAGTGCGCCGGCTAGTGCCCGGGGATATCAACCACGGCCAAGCTATCGAGAGTTGAACTCGTAGGAATGACGCGAACGAATATCCTGCAGAAGGTTTCCTTACCCTCAATGCTGCGCAACAACCGTCGACGCTCCACGGAGACACCCCAGAGGAGCTTGTCGTCCTCCATTAGAACGTACGTCTCGTCGCCCAGATTCGAAGCCTCTTCGGCGTCGACTGGTATTGAAAGAACGTCCAGGAGACCCGCCAGCCGATTGTCTGGATCGGCCACGTCAGAGGTGATGCGTAGAGAATCCGCTGGCTCGTAGAAGACGACGTCCAGCTTGCAGGCCGTCCAGAGTGACTCTCGGATGGGCGTAATGAAGTTTTTTCCGTGCCGTTCGACGACGGCCTTCCCTTGATTGGGAGCGATACCGAGAAGGTCATCGTAGTCCTTGAGCGGTTTCGATGACCACAAGGTTTGCATCTGCTCGTGAACCTGTTGGCGTAGAGCGAGTCGATCCCGCGAATGTTTACGACCTTTGCCGCTGGGGATCTTCCCGGTGAGCAGGAGTTCGAAGTGCATAAGCTGGCTTCACCCCTTGCTGACGAAGCTATCGAGCACCTTCTTTTTTCCGGCCTTTTCGAAGTCGATGCTCAGCTTGTTGCCTTCGACGTGTTCGACCCGGCCGTAGCCGAACTTGAGGTGGAACACCCTTTCACCGACCTTGTACCTGCTGGCGCGGCCATCGTCGGTCGAGCGGGCGACGAGGTCGCCGTCGATGGTGAGGGGGCCGCTGCCGCGGCGGTCTTTCGCCTGGGCCCGGGCGCGCTGCCAGCCGGGGGTCTCGTAAACGCTGTCGAATGGGTCGGCCATCGAGAAGCGGGAGGAGGCGCGGCCGCCATAGGTGTAGCCGCCATAGGCGCTGCCGGTATCCTTGACTTCGACGGCCTCAGGCGGCAGCTCGTCGAGGAAGCGGCTGGGGATGGCCGACTGCCAGAGGCCGTGAATGCGGCGGTTCTGCGCGACCGAAATGCGGGCGCGTTTTCTGGCGCGCGTGATCCCCACATAGGCCAGACGCCGCTCCTCCTCGAGGCCGGCGCGGCCGAGCTCGTCCATGGTACGCTGGCTGGGGAACAGGCCCTCTTCCCAGCCGGGCAGGAACACCGTGTCGAATTCGAGGCCCTTGGCCGAATGCAGAGTCATGATCGAGACGGCATCCTCGGCCTCGCTCGACTCGCGATCCATCACGAGGCTGATGTGCTCGAGGAAGCCGCCAAGGGTCTCGAACTCGGCCATCGAGTTGATGAGCTCCTTGAGGTTTTCTAGGCGGCCGGGGCTGTCGGGCGATTTGTCGTTCTGCCACATCGCCGTGTAGCCGCTCTCGTCGAGGATCTGCTGGGCAAGCTCGGTGTGGGGAATGGTGCGCGAGCGCTCGGCCCAGTTGTCGATCTGCGCGATGAGGTCGCGCAGCACCGCGCGCTGCCTGGGCTTGAGGTCTTCGGTCTCGATGAGCAGGCGCGTGGCGCTCATCAGCGAGCGTTCGGTGGCGCGCGCCGTGTCGTGGAGCTGGCGCAGGGTTGAATCGCCAATGCCGCGCTTGGGGGTGTTGACGATGCGCTCGAAGGCGAGGCCGTCGGCCTCGTTGGCGACGATGCGGAGGTAGGCGAGCGCATCGCGGATTTCGAGACGCTCATAGAAGCGCGGGCCGCCGATCACGCGGTAGTTGAGCCCCAGCGTGACGAAGCGTTCTTCGAATTCGCGCATCTGGTAGGAGGCGCGCACGAGAATGGCGATGTCGTTGAGATGCTCGCCGCGACGCTGGAGCTGCTCGATCTCCTCGCCGATCTGGCGGGCTTCCTCCTCGCTGTCCCACACCGAGGTGACGCCGACCGGCTCGCCGCGCTCGCCCACATCGGTCTGCAGCGTCTTGCCCAGCCGGCTCTCATTGTGGGCGATGAGGTGGGAGGCGACGCTCAGGATGTTCGAGGTCGAGCGATAGTTGCGCTCGAGGCGGATGACGCGGGCGCCGGGGAAATCCTTCTCGAAGCGCAGGATGTTGTCGACCTCGGCGCCGCGCCAGCCGTAGATCGACTGGTCGTCGTCGCCCACCACGCAGATATTGGCCTGCGAGGCGGGCTTGCCCTGGGCCAGCAGGCGCAGCCACAGATACTGGGCGACGTTGGAGTCCTGGTATTCGTCGACCAACATGTAGCGGAAGCGCTCATGATATTCGGCGAGCACGTCGGGATGCTCGCGGAAGATGCGGATGTTCTCGAGCAGCAGATCGCCGAAATCGACGGCGTTGAGGGTCTTGAGCCGCGCCTGGTAGTCGGCATAAAGCTGCAGGGCGCGGCCATTGGCGAAGCTGCCCGCCTCGCCGGGCGTCACGTCTTTGGGCAGCAGGCCGCGATTCTTCCAGTTGTCGAGCATGCCGGCGAAGGCGCGCGCCGGCCAGCGCTTCTCGTCGATGTTTTCGGCTTCGAGGAGCTGCCTGATCAGCCGCACCTGATCGTCGGTGTCGAGAATGGTGAAGTCGGCCTTGAGGCCGGCGAGTTCGGCGTGCCGGCGCAGGATGCGCGCCCCGATCGAGTGGAAGGTGCCCAGCCAGGGCATGCCTTCGACCGTGGCGCCGACGAGCACGCCGATGCGGTCGCGCATTTCGCGGGCGGCCTTGTTGGTGAAAGTCACCGAGAGGATCTCGGACCCGCGCGCAAGACGCCGGGTGAGAATGTGCGCGATGCGGGTGGTGAGCACGCGCGTCTTGCCCGTGCCGGCGCCGGCAAGGACCAGCAGCGGGCCCTCGGTGGTCAGCACGGCCTGGCGCTGCTCCTCGTTGAGGCCCCTGAGATAGTCGCCATCGCGCCGCCCGAACTGGGCGGTGACGGGGCCGCCGGCAGGCGGATCGAGGCGGGCAGGCTGCAGGGAGGCCATGCGGGGGCGGGGGCGAATCTCTTTTTGTTCCGGTGCGGGATATATAGGCCGGCCGGCCCGGCATTACCATCGCAACGGCTCCCGAAAGGGCGGCGCCGGGCCCAAATTCTGCCGTGGACCCAAGCCATTGCTCGGGTGACGCGGCATGGTCGGCTGCCTAGACTTGCCCGTCCGTCGTCGGGGGTTCCCAGGGCAAAGTGCTCAACCGGCTCTTCATCATCCTCGGGATGCTCGTCATCCTCGCGATCGGGGCCGCGTTCGTGGTGCCGCGCTTCATCCAGTGGGGAGACTATCGCGGCCGGCTGCAGACCATGGCGGCCAGCGCCTTCGGCACCGAGGTGGCGATCGAGGGCGACATCCAGCTCACGCTGCTGCCGCAGCCCAAGCTCGAATTCACCAAGGTCCGGGTGGGAACGAGCTCGGCGCCGGTGCTGGAGGTGCGGCAGGTCGATGCGGAGTTCTCGCTGCTCGATTTCCTGCGCGACCAGTACAAGGTGACCAAGCTCACGCTGGACCACCCGACGCTGAATTTCGCCATCGCGCCGGACGGCACGATCGCCTCGGGCATCAGGATCGCCGACAGCGGGGGGGCGTCGAACGTGTCGATCGCCAACGCCGACGTGACGGGCGGCGCGCTGCGGATCATCGACGGGCGCTCGGGCGCGGTGTACGAGGCGAGCGGGATCAACGGACAGCTCCGGCTGGACGCGCTCACGGGGCCGTTCAATTTCCAGGGGACCGCCTCGGTCGACAGTTCCGGCTACGGCGTGCGGGTGGGCACCGGCAAGTTCGACGCCAGCGGCTCGACCACGCTTTCGGTGTTCATCAAGGCCAGCGACGAAAGCTTCACGCTCGAAAGCAACGGGGCGCTCACGGCGGGCGCCTCGCCGAAGTATCAGGGCGAGGTGACCTACCGGCGGCCTCCGCCCAGGCCGGGGCAGGGCGAGGCGGTGGATGCGGGGCGAGGCGATTTCGTGCTTTCCGGAAAGGTCGCGGCGACGCCCGAGCGCGTGCTGCTCTCGGACTATTCGGCCGTTCCCGACGAGAACCGGGCCGCCACGCGGCTGACCGGCGCGGCCGAGCTGAAACTGGGCAAGGACGTGTCGTTCAACGCCATCGTGTCGGGGGGCGTGGTGACGCTGCCGCCGCGCGATGCGACCAAGGAGCTCGCCGACCCGCCATACGAACTCGTCCGCCTGCTGAGCGAGACGCCGCTGCCGCCAATTCCACCCATCCCGGGGACGGTGGGCGTCGACATCACGGAGCTCAATCTGCGCGCCGTGTCGCTGCGCGACGTGCGGCTCGACGCCTCGACCGACACCAGGAGCTGGGCGGTCAAGGACCTCGTCGCCACGCTGCCGGGACAGAGCAAGCTCACCATGAGCGGGAACTTGCAGGCGGTGGAGGGCAGGCCGATCTTCGCGGGTTCGGCGATCCTTGCGAGCCAGCAACTGGATCGGCTCGCGGCGCTGTGGCGCAAGCCGCCCGAAGGCAACCCGCTGTTCAACCAGGCGGGCTCGCTGAGCGCCGACATCGCGCTTTCGAGCGACACGCTGACGCTTTCCTCGGGCACGCTCGTGGTGGGCGGGATCAACCAGGGCTTCGAGGCGCAGATCGGGTTCGGGCGGCAGCCGCGGGAGCTCAAGCTCGATGCACATTTCACCACGCTGGGGAACGACGAGAGCACAGCGATCGCGGCGCTTCTGCCCGATATCACCGCCAATGGCAGCTTCGGGGCGACCTTCCCCAAGGGCGAAATCAATCTGAGCGCCTCAAAGGCGGTGCTGTTCGGCCTAGAGGGCACCGATCTCAATGCCAGCGCGAGCTGGGAGGGCGGGGTGCTCGAGTTCAGCAAGCTGAGCGCAGCCGATTTCGGCGGGGCTACGTTCGACGCCAAGCTCACCGCGTTCGGCACGCTCAGCAAACCGGAACTGTCGGGCAACGGCACGCTCAAGCTGCAGGACAGGGCGCCGGTGGTCGCCGCGCTGCTCAATGCCATCAAGACTCCGCCGGCGGTCGCCGATTTCCTGCGCCAGTCGCTGCCGGCCGACGTGACGCTGCAGCTCGATGCCCCCGCAGGAGACGGAGGACAGGTGCTTACCGTGAGCGGCAAGCTCGGCGCCTCCGACGCGCAACTGGAGGCCAAGCTCAGCGCCGGAATTGCCAGCGCGCTGACGGCGCCCATCGCGGCCAAGCTCGACCTCAAATCGGACAGCGCTCTGCTGATGACGCGGCAACTGGGTCTTGGCGCCTATCCGCTGTTCGGCAGCGGAACGCCGCTCCAACTGGATGTATCGGTAGATGGCGCGCCTGCGAGCAGCTATGTGACGCATGTGACCGTGGCGGGCGGCGGCGACCACATAACGTTCGACGGCAACGTCCGGCCCGGCGACTTCAGCAAGATCAGCGGCAACGGGCAGCTCGAGGCCAAGATCGCCGATCCGGGCCCGATCGCCACGGCGCTGGGCGCAGAAGGGCTCTATGTGCCGGCCGTTTCGGGCCGGGCGGATTTCGAATTCGACGGGACGGAGAGCCTGCGGCTGTCGCGGATCGAGGCCAACGGGGTGAGCGGCGAACTCGCCCTGACGCGAACGGGCGATGCGGCGACCATTGCGGGCAAGCTCGCGCTTGCCCCGATCGATGCGCGCGCTCTGGTGCCGGCCGTCACCGGCGCCGCGAGCACGGTGGCGACGGCGGGCAGCCTCTGGCCTGAGGGACCGATCGATATCGGCGATACGCCACGCACCAGCAGCGGGCGGATCGACTTCGTCGCGGGGGCGCTGACATCGAACGGGACGACAATTCTCTCCGATGTCAGGTTCGGTCTCGACTGGGACGCCCAGAGCGTGCATCTGCGCAATCTCAGCGGCAAGGCCGGCCAGGGGACACTGAGCCTTGATGCGACGGTGTGCTGCTCGAGCGGCAAGCTGCCCAGCAAACAGGTGAGCGGACGGGTGTCGGCGAAGGGGATCGAGATTGCCTCGCTCGCGCCGGGGCCGATCGCTCAAGGCCTGTCGGGCACGCTCGATGGGTCGGCGGAATTCACTGGCAACGGCGAGACGCTGGCCGAGACAATCGCCACGCTGACGGGGACAGGCAGCTACTCGGTCCACGACGCGACGGTGGCGCATTTCGATCCGAAGGTGTTCTCGACCGCGAGCGGGCTGACGGGCGTGGTCGACATGACCGCCGACGCATTGAGCAAGACGGTGACCGATGCCCTCGCGGGCGGCAGCTTCGCGGCATCCGATCTCACCGGCGGCTTCACCATCGCCGGCGGCGTGCTGCGCGCGCCCAATCTTGCCGTCGAGGCAGGCGGGGCGCGGATCTTCGGCGGCGGCAGCCTGGCCCTCAAGGATCTGACGCTGGACGCGCGCTATGCGATGACCCCGACGGCCGACGCGGCCGACGGCGGCAGCATCGATGCGACGACCGCCGAAGTGGATGCGGTCATCAAGGGACCGATATGGGCGCCGCAGACAAGCTACGATGTCGCCTCGCTGGTGGAGGGCATGAAGATCAAGGCGAGCGAGGTTGAACTCGCCCGGCTCGAAGCGGCTAAGGCCGAGGCCGATGCCCGCGCCAAGGCCGAAGCCGAGCGGCAGGCGCGGCTCGACGTGCTCAGGGCGGGGGCGAAGATCGCAGCGGGCGGGCAGGCCCGGCAGCTTGCGGAGGAGGATGCGGCGCGCCGCGCGGCAGAGGCTGCGGCCAAAGCGGCGGAGGCGGCGGCGAAAGCGGCGGCCTCAGATCTCGGAATGTGACTGCGCGTCGCGCAAGGCGGCGAGCCGAAGGGCCGAGGAGAGGTTCGAAGTCTGCCGCGTGCGATCGATCTGTTCGATCAGAGCCGTCAGGCGGAGCCCGCGACGCGCGGCAAGAGACTCGAGGGCGGCCCAGAACTCGGGTTCGAGCGCAATCGAGGTGTGGTGGCCGGCAATGGTCAGCGACCGCTTCTGCACGGCACGGGCTCACGACGATGGGGCGCGCCAGGATATCTACTTCTTACGGAAGGCATCGAGGCTGACGACCTTTTCCCCCGCAGGCTCTGCCGGCCCGGCCGGCGCGGCGGCGGGGAGCTTGGCCGGCTCGGCCGGCGCCGCGGGTCTCGACTCCTCGACGGGCGCCGGGGCGACGCTTTTGAGCTCGAGACCGAATTGCACCGAGGGATCGAAAAAGCCCTTGATGGCCGTGAAGGGGACCACGAGGGTTTCCGGCTTGTCATCGAAGCTCAGACCCACCTCGAAGGCGGTATCGGTGACCTTCAGATCCCAGAACTGGTTCTGCAGAACGATGGTCATGTCGTTGGGATACTGCTCGAGGAGTCGCTGGCTGACGCGCACGCCGGGCGCCTTGGTGACGAACGAGATGAAGAAGTGATGTTCGCCGGGCAGGCCTGTCCGCGCCACCTCGGCCAAGACCTTGCGGACAACGCCGCGCAGCGCGTCCTGGGTGAGGATGTCGTAGCGGATGTGGTCCTGCGCCATGACTGTTCACGGACTCCTGGTCGGCAGCATATCAGCCAGAGCGATCAAGAAATACAAGGACAAAGCAGCAGAAGTTGCCAGCGTTTCGAGGCCTGGAAGGATGCAGGCTTCTGTTGCCAGGTGCCTGCGGACCCCGCCTACCAGCCTGCTAGGACCGGAGGACTTTGATTCCCAGTGCTAGCGCCGCTTACGCAGCGAGAGCGACCGGAGCATAGTTGTCGTTGGCAACTATTGAGATGGCCCGATGACGGTGGAACCATGCCGAGCGAAAACACACCCTTTACGCCCTTGTCGATCCTGTTTCGCCCCCAGTGGCTCCGCCTGGTCGAAGAGGGGCGGAGATGGTGGAGGCGCCGGGTACTGCCCCCGGGTCCAATGGGTTTATTACGATGGCCATTTATCGCCATAGCCGTTGCCGGCACGGCGAATATAGGCGCTGGGGCAGGGGGATGCAAACCGGGAGGAGGGTGGCGCGCCTGAAGCGCCGGGCGTCCCGACCCTGGCCACCGGCGCCTAGCGCCCGGCGGCGTAGTTGACCATGTGGCGGGGGTTGGCCGCGGCGCGGCGGCGCGGCCCCACGCGGCTGGCCGCGGTCATGCGGCCTTCGGTCCAGTCGCCGACAACCTCGATTTCATGACCGCGACGAGCCAGCTCCTGCCGCGTGGCCTGCGGGACGCGGCCTTCGAGGATGAGGGTGCCGGGACGCGCGGCACGGGGCCAGAAGCTGGCGATGAGGTGGTCGGTGTGCCAGGCGGGGGCATCTATGGCTTGCTGCAGGTTCATGTCGCAGTGGACGTGGCGGAGGAAGAACTGCGTGGCCCACTGATCCTGCTGGTCGCCGCCAGGTGTGCCGAAAGCGAGGTAGGGTTCGCCGTCGCGGAGCGCCATGCCGGGGCTGAGCGTGGTGCGGGGCCGGCGGCCGGGGCCGAGAGCGGCCGGATGGCTCTCGTCGAGCCAGAACATCTGGGCACGGGTGCCCAGGGGAAAGCCCAGCTCGGGGATGACCGGCGAGGACTGAAGCCAGCCGCCCGAGGGAGTGGCCGAGACCATGTTGCCCCAGCGGTCGATGATGTCGAAATGGACCGTGTCGCCACGAACCTCGCCCGTTGCGGCAAGGTTGGCCGTGGTCGGATCGCCCGCGCCGGCCGAGGGCGCCGCCGCGGCAAGAGGGAGGCGAGCGGGAGCCCGGCCCGGGATATCGCCTGGGCGAAGCTCATGCGAGGCGCTGGCAGTGATAAGTCCGCGGCGCGCGTCGTTGTAGTTTTCGGAGAGCAGGGTCTGCAGCGGAACCTCGCTATGGGCGGGATCGCCGTAATAGGCATCGCGGTCGGCAAGCGCGAGCTTGGCGGCTTCCACCTGAAGGTGGATGAAGTCGGCGCCGGCGGGGTCGAGTCCATCGAGGGCGAACCCTTTGAGAAGCATCAGCTGCTGCAGCATGGCCGGCCCCTGCGACCAGGGTCCGCATTTGAGGACGGTATAACGGCCGTAGTCGCAGGAGGCCGGCGCTTCGATCGCCGGGACGAAGCGCGCCATGTCGTCGGCGGCGAGCACGCCGCGATGGCGCTCTCCGGTGCTGTCCATCACCTCCTGAGTCCGGCAGAAGCGATCGATCGCCTCGGCGACAAAGCCGCGCGACCAGGCGGCGCGCGCCTGCTCGATCTGCGCCTCGCGGCCGCCCCGGGCCGATTCGGCCTCCTGCAGGATGCGGCCATAGGTTGAGGCGAGCCCCGGGTTGGCAAAGAGCGTGCCGGCCTGCGGCACGCTCCCGCCAGGCAGATAGACAGCGGCAGAAGTGGGCCAGTGCTCGCGGAAGAGTCCGGCGACGCTGGCAATTCCGGCGGATGCCTGAGGCAGGAGCGGATGGCCGCGCGCGGCATAGGCGATGGCCGGCTCCAGGACGTCGCGCAGGCGCATGGTGCCGTAGTCCCGAAGCAGCAGCATCCAGGTTTCGAATGTGCCGGGGACGCAGGCGGCGAGCAGACCCGTCCCCGGAATGAGGTCGAGGCCTTCGGAACGATAATGGGCGATCGTGGCGCCCGCCGGCGCTGGCCCCTGGCCGCAGATGACCTCGGTGCGACCGCGACTGGCGTCGTGCACGAGCAGGGGGACATCGCCGCCCGGCCCGCACAGGTGGGGTTCGACGACCTGGAGGGTGAAGGCGGTCGCCACCGCGGCGTCAAAGGCGTTGCCGCCGCGCTCGAGCATCGACATTCCGACCGCGGTGCCGATCCAGTGCGTGGAGGCGACGACGCCGAAGGTTCCTTCGATTTCGGGGCGGGTCGTGAAGGTGGCCATGCCGACAGTCGAGCACGGCGAGGGGTTGACCTCAATGGCATTTTCGGGCCGTGAGAGGGAGGCGCAGGGCGCGGCCGCGGCGGGCGGCGAAATGCCGCCGCGGCCGCGGGGGAAACGTGCGAGAATGCGGGCAAAGGCCGGCCGGCGCCTGCTACAAGGCAAGGAACGGAGAGCCGCACATGTCAACCATCGCGATGCCCCGGAACGAGCCGGGCCCGCCGCACCCGGAACGGCAGTATCTCGACCTGCTCCAGACCGTGCTCGAGACGGGCATCGACCGGCCCGACCGCACGGGAACGGGCACCCGGTCCATTTTCGGGCACCAGATGCGGTTCGACCTTGCCCAGGGCTTCCCGCTGCTGACCACCAAGAAGCTGCACTGGAAATCGATCGCGTACGAGCTGCTGTGGTTCCTGCGCGGAGATACCAATGTGCGCTGGCTGCAGGAGCGGGGCGTGCGCATCTGGGATGAATGGGCCGATGACAATGGCGACCTCGGCCCGGTCTATGGCAGCCAGTGGCGGAGCTGGCCGGACGGGCGGGGCGGCACCATCGACCAGATCGCCAGGGTCGTCGAGTCGATCAGGAGCAAGCCGGATTCGCGTCGGCACATCGTCACGGCGTGGAATCCGGCCGAGGTGGACGAGATGGCGCTGCCGCCCTGCCACTGCCTGTTCCAGTTCTATGTGGCCCAGGGGCGGCTGAGCTGTCAGCTCTACCAGCGCAGCGCCGACATCTTCCTCGGTGTGCCCTTCAACATTGCCTCGTATGCGCTCCTCACCCAGATGGTGGCGCAGGTGACCGGGCTCAGCGCCGGGGAGTTCGTGCATTCCCTGGGCGACGTGCATCTTTATTCAAATCACGTTCAGCAGGCGCGTGAGCAACTGGGGCGCGAGCCCAGGCCGTTCCCGCGGCTGACGCTCAACCCCGAGCGGCGCGGCATTTTCGATTTCGAATTCGAGGACATGACGCTGACCGGGTACGATCCGCATCCGCACATCAAGGCTGAGGTGGCCGTATGAAACCGCTCCTGATCGCCGCGTTGCTCCTGGGCGCCTCGCCGGCGCTTGCCAACGACACCACATCGCAGCTGGGCACCGGCGGGCTGGTGTTCATCACCAATCAAGACATCTCGATGGATTCGGAGGATCTGACGGTGGGCCCGGACGGCGTCGAGGTGGTTTATGCCTTCACCAACCACGGGACGAAAGACGAGCACGTGCTGGTCGCGTTTCCATTGCCGGACATCACCGGGGACGGCGATTTCATGGTCGCCGTTCCGCACGAGGATGATGGGAATATCTTCGGGTTCAAGACGACGTTCGACGGCGAGGCCGTCGATTCGACGCTGCATCAATACGCTTTCGCGGTCGGCGTCGATCAGACGGAGCTGTTGAGATCGCTCGATGTGCCGCTTGAACCGTTCGGCCGAAAGACGATCGACGCGCTCAATCAGCTCCCGGATGCCGACCACGAGAAGCTCATGCATCTGGGCATGATCATCCCGATGACCTACGACGCGGGGCAGGGCGAGCAGACCGACTGGACGCCGGTGTGGACGCTCAAATCCACCTATACGTGGGAAGCAGATTTTCCGGCCGGAAAGACCGTCAAAGTCACCCACTCCTATTCCCCCAGCGTCGGCGGCACCGTGGCAACCACCTTTCTGGCTCCTCCCGCCGACGCCGCAGACGAGGATCGGCCCAAACTCTACAGGCAGAAATATTGCACCGACGACAATCTCATCAAAACGCTCAAGAAGTCGCTCAGGGATCCGGCCGATCCCTACAGCGCCCCCTATGTCGAAGAATGGATCTCGTATGTCTGGTCGACCGGCGCGAACTGGAGCGGGCCGATCGGAAAATTCCATCTCACGGTCGACAAGGGCGATCCCAAGAACCTCGTTTCATTCTGCTGGGACGGCAAGGTGCAAAAGACCGGGCCGACGCGATTCGAGATGTCGGCCGAGGACTGGTTTCCACCGCAGCACGAGCTCGAAATTCTGCTGCTGAAGGACGTCAGCGAACAGAATTGACGGCACTGCGATGAGTCTTGCGATCCGCGACGCGGCGCGCGCCGATACGGCGCAGATACTGCGTTTCATCAACGACCTGGCCGAGTACGAACGGCTGAGACACGAGGCGGTGGCGACCGAAGCCGACATCGAGCGCGATCTGTTCGGGGCCGCGCCAAAGGTGTTCTGCCAGATTGCCGAGTGGAACGGCGAACCGGCGGGCTTCGCGCTGTGGTTCTACACGTTCTCGACGTTTCTGGGCCGGCACGGCATCTGGCTCGAAGACCTGTTCGTCGAACCGGCGATGCGGGGCCACGGCATCGGCAAGGCGCTGCTGGCAAATCTCGCGCAACGGTGCATCCGCGAGAATCTCGGACGGCTTGAATGGGCGGTGCTCGACTGGAACCAGCCTTCGATCGACTTTTACCGATCGCAGGGAGCGGTCTTCATGGATGACTGGCGGCGCTGTAGAGTGACCGGCGACGCGCTGATCAGGCTTGGGGGAAAATGACGGTTGCGGTCGCGATCATCGCCGCCGTCGCAGCGAACGGCGTCATCGGCAACGGCAATGCCATACCCTGGCACCTGCCGTCGGATTTTGCCCATTTCAAGCGCATGACGGTGGGAAAGCCCTTGATCATGGGGCGGCGGACGTTCGAAAGCATCGGCCGGCCGCTGCCCAAGCGCACCAATATCGTGGTCAGCCGGCAGGAAGGCTATCAGCCCGATGGCGTGATCGTTGCCCCCAGTCTCGAGGCTGCCCTGGAACGAGCACAGGAAATCGCCCAGGCCGACCGGGCAAACGAGGTGATGATCGGGGGCGGGGCGGAAATCTACGCCCAGGCCCTGCCTCTTGCAGACAGGCTCTATATCACGCATGTGGGCTCCATGCCCGAAGGCGATGCGTATTTTCCGGCCGTAAACCTGCAGGAATGGAAGGAATCGGGGGTCATCACGGTTCCCACCAGCCCTGAGGACAGTGCGGCATTCCGCATCAAGGTTTACCGACGCGCGCCGCACACGCGGCGTTGATCGGCTCTGGTGGCCCACCTATATAGGGCCGCAACAACGTCTGACACACAGGTGATGGATGCCCTGGGACAGCAACACAGGGGGCGGCGGCCGCAACAACAGCGGCGGGCCCTGGGGTCAGGCGCCACAAGGGCCGCGGCGCGGCGGCACCCCCAGTCTCGAGGATATCCTCAATCGCGGCCGCGACCGACTGCAGGGCGGCATTCCCGGCGGAGGCCGGTGGGCGATCGCCGGCGGCGTGGTGGTCATCGTCGTATTCTGGCTGTTCAATTGCATCTACACGATCGACCTGCAGGAGCGGGGCGTCGAAACGACGTTCGGCAAGCCGAGCGACCAGCTCAGCGGCCCGGGGCTTCATTTCATCTGGTGGCCCATTCAGAATGTCGAGCGCACCAAGATCACGCAGAACAAGACCGAGATCGGCACGGTGTCGTCACGCAACGCCAACAGCAATGACGGCGTGATGCTCACCTCGGATCAGAACATCGTTGACGCAAAGTTCTCCGTGCTGTGGACCGTCGACGATCCCAAGGCCTACCTGTTCAATGTTCGCGATCCGGACGACATGGTCCGCTCCACAGCCGAGAGCGCCATGCGCGAGATCGTGGGACGCAGTCCGGCGACCGAGATCTTCCGCTCGGATCGGGGCGGCATCCAGACCGAAGTTCAGCAGATCATCCAGACGATCCTCGACAGCTACAAGCTCGGGGTGCACATCGACCAGGTGAATATCGAGGAGGTCGCTCCGCCGGCGGAAGTCAGCGACGCCTTCGCCGAGGTGCAGCGGGCTCAGCAGGATCAGCAGAAATATCAGGAGGACGCGCGCAACTACGCCAACACCCTGCTGGGCAATGCGCGGGGCCAGGCGGCCAAGATCCGCGAGGACGCCGCGGCCTACAAGAGTCGCGTGGTGCAGGAGGCGGAAGGCGAAGCCCAGCGCTTCATCTCGGTCTACAACCAATACGCCAAAGCGCCCGAGGTGACCCGGCGCCGGCTCTATCTCGAAACCATGGAGCAGGTGCTGGGGGGAGCCAACAAAGTGGTGGTGGAACCCGGAACCACCGGCAGCGGCATCGTGCCTTACCTGCCGCTGCCCGAGCTCAAGTCGCAACAGCAAAGCTCATCGGAATCCTCGGCGTCGAGTTCGGCGCCGCAGACCGCCGTGACGGCGACGGGGAACTGAGCCATGAACAGACTCATCGCCGGCGGTGTCGCGATCGTCGCCATCCTCTACCTGCTGTTCTCCTCGATCTACATCGTCAATGTCCGCGAGCAGGCCATCGTGCTGCGCTTCGGACAGATCACGGCGGTGCGGACCGAGCCGGGCCTCTATTTCAAGCTGCCCACCTCGCTGATCGACACGGTGCAGATCATCGACAACCGGCTGCTGCGCTATGACCTCAACAAGCTGCAGGTGCAGGTGAGCGACGGGGCCACCTATGTGGTCGATGCTTTCCTGACCTACAGGATCAGCGATCCGGTGAAGTTCCGCGAACGCGTCCAGGGCGATCTCGATCTTGCCGAGCAGCGGATCGGCTCGAGTTTCGATGCCGCGCTCCGCCAGGTCTATGGCAAGCGCAACTTCGACGCGGCGCTTTCAGCGGAGCGTCCAGCGATGATGCGCGAGGCACGCGACCTGATCAAACCGGGAATGGAGAATCTCGGCATCGACATAACCGATGTGCGCATTCTCAGGACCGATCTGACCGCAGACGTCTCCAAGCAGACCTTCGACCGCATGTCGGCGGAGCGCCTGGCGCAGGCGGCGGCCATACGGGCCGGGGGCCAGCAGGCGGCGCAGTCTCTCAAGGCCATCGCCGATCGTCAGGCCGTCGAAATCGTGGCGGCCGCGAACAAGGACAGCGAAATACTGCGCGGCGAAGGCGACGCCCAGCGGAGCGCCATCTTCGCAGAGGCCTACGGAGCCGACCCGGAGTTCTTCCAGTTCTACCGCTCCCTCGAATCCTACCGCACCTCGCTGGGCGGAAGCGGCACCACCATGGTGCTGGCCCCCGACAGCGAGTTCTTCAAGTACTTCAAGGCCGATACGACCGACGGAACCGTTCCGGCGCCGGCCGCGCCAAACGGAATTCCACCGCTGCCGATCACCCCGAGCGTGCCGGCGCCCTCCGATGTGCTGCCATCCAACAATTCGCGTCAGGAGGTGGACATCAACACGCTCAACACCGAACCGCCGGTGAGTATCGACCAGGCGACCCCGTCGCCCACCGGCGAAGCGACCGGCTCCAGCGCCTTGCCGACCGTGGACGCAAATGGTCAGGTCATCGCGCCAGATGCCTCCTCGGCAAGTTCCTCGCCGTAGGACTGCCCTGATCCCGCCACCAGCCGCGGCTAGCCTAGGGTCGGATGCGCGCGTCCGGCCCTCAATTTTTCGTGCGGTTGCGCTGCTTGCGCGGGGCCGGGAGTTGATTTCTTCTAAGGGGCGCGGGGGCGAGGGGATGCAACGGTCATGAACAAGCGGCTTGGACAGGCGCTGCTGGCTGCCGCGGTGCTTAGCCTGGGCATGATGCACGCGGCCCTGGCCAAGGGGCCCGAATCCGTCGCCCGTCTTGCCGCCGAGCTCTCGCCGGCGGTGGTCAATATCGGGACGACCAAGCACATCGGCGGAGGCGGAGAGCCTTATCCGACCGCTCCTGATGGCTCGCCGCTCAATCAGCTCTTCGACGATCTCAACCCCAACCAGGGGCAGGGTCCGCAGGCCGAACAGGAAGCCCGGAGCCTTGGTTCCGGTTTCATCATCAGCGCCGACGGCACAATCGTCACCAACAACCACGTGATCGATGGCGCCGACGAAATTCTGGTGATGTTGACCGACGGCACGCGGCTTCCCGCCAAACTGGTCGGGGCAGACGACAAGGCCGATCTTGCCGTGATCAAGGTCGATGCCGGTCATCCGCTGCCCTTTGTTACTTTCGGGGACAGCGATACCGCGCAGGTGGGCGACTGGGTGATGGCCATCGGCAATCCGTTCGGGCTGGGCGGGTCGGTGACACTGGGGATCGTCTCGGCGCGCAACCGCGACATCCAGGAAGGCCCCTACGACGACTTCATCCAGACCGATGCCGCCATCAATCAGGGCAACTCCGGCGGGCCGCTGTTCGACATGGATGGCAAGGTGGTTGGCATCAACACGGCGATCATCGCGCGCGGCGGCGCCTCGCTGGGGATCGGATTTGCGGTGCCGGTCAACCTCGCAAAGCCCGTCGTTGAGCAACTGGCCGAATATGGCGAGACGCGGCGCGGGTGGCTCGGGGTCAACATCCAGGAGGTCACGCCGGATATCGCAGACAGCCTGGGGCGGCCAAACGCGGACGGGGCGCTGGTGGTGGGCGTCACCAAGACCGGCCCGGCCGATGGCATCATCGATGAGGGCGATCTGATCCTGCAGTTCAACGGCAAGCCCATCAAGAAAATGCGCGACCTGTCGCGCTTCGTTGCCGAAACGGCGGTGGGAAGCGACGCGCTGGTCAAGCTGCTTCGGCAGGGCCGGGAAATGGACCTGCATGTCAAGCTCGGCCGGCTCGAGGTGGGCGAGCAGATCATTGCGGCGGCAAAGCCGCCGGCCGCAGCGCCTGCCGGCAACGACAGCGACGAGCCCGTCGGCCCGCCGCCCGGGCTCAAGGAAATGCTGGGACTCGAGCTTGGCCCGATCGACGAGCAGGCGCGAAAAACCTATTCGCTCGCGGCGGATGCCAAGGGCGTCGTGATCACCGACGTGGCGCGAGGCTCGGATGCCGAGCAGCAGGGGCTGGTGAGCGGCCTGGTGATCAGCGAGGTCAACCAGCAAAAGGTCGAGACCGTGGCGGACGTGACCGAAAAGGTGAACGCGGCCAAGGAGGCGGGCCGGCCGGCGGTCCTGTTCAAGGTTACCGACCCCACCGGGGCGAACCGGTTCATCGCGGTCAAGTTCACCGGTTAGATGCGCACGATCTCTTCGTCGGCGTAGCCCTGCAGATAGAGCAGCGCGGTCAGATCGGCGTGGTCGATGCGCACCTGCGCCTGCTGCGCCACGATGGGCTTGGCGTGCATGGCGACGCCCAGGCCCGCGGCCTTGATCATATCGAGGTCATTGGCGCCGTCGCCGACGGCCAAGGTCTGCGGCAGCGGAATATCGTGGTTGGCGCTCAGCGTCAGCAGGCGGCTGAGCTTGGCCTCGCGCCCCAGAATCGGGTCGGCGACCGTGCCGGCGAGCGCCTCGCCGTCAAACTCGAGGACGTTGGCCATCGACTCGTCAAAGCCGATACGGCGGCCGATGGGTTCGGCGAAAATGGTGAACCCGCCCGAGACGAGGCAGGTATAGGCGCCATAGGTCTTCATGGTCTGGACCAGGGCACGGCCGCCAGGGGCGTAAGTGATGCGCTCGCGGCGGATCTCATCGATGCGGGCGCGCGTGAGGCCCTTCAGCAGCTTGACGCGCCGGCGCAGAGCCTGCTCGAAGTCGAGTTCGCCATTCATCGCGCGACGGGTGATCTCGGCGACCTCGGCCCGTGCGCCGACGGCATCGGCCAGCTCGTCGATGCACTCCTGCTCGATCATGGTCGAATCCATGTCGGCCACCAGCAGGCGCTTGCGGCGATTGGCGAGCGGAACGAGGGCGACGTCGATGGGCCGGCCGGCGCAGAGCGCACGGACCGCGACGTCGGGGTTGACCAGATGCGGCTTGACGAACTCGACCGCGATGCCTTGGGTGAGCACGTTGACCTCGCCGCCGACCTCGCGGTGGACGGCGTTGACGAGCGCCGCATCAAGGGCCGGCTCGGCGGGATTGGCGATGAGACAGAGGACCGACACGGACAGCTCAGCTTGGCGAAAAGCGCGGTTCTGATAGCGGGTCCCACCGCGAGCGGCAAGTCGGCGCTCGCCCTCGAACGGGCGCGGGCGTCGGGCGGCGTGATCGTCAACACCGACGCCATGCAGGTCTATGGAGGGCTTCGCGCATTGACGGCCCGGCCGGGGGAGGCGGAAACGGCCCTCGTGCCGCACCGGCTCTACGGCATCGCCGACCCGCAGACAAGGTTCTCGACGGGCGACTGGGCGCGGGCGGCGGCGGGCGTGCTTGCCGAGGCGGGCGACAGGCCGCTGATCTTTGCCGGTGGAACCGGACTCTACTTTTCGGCCCTCACGGCCGGGTTTGCCGATGTGCCGGAGGTGCCGGACGAGGCCGTGGCCGAGGCGACGGCCGAGGTCGCCAGTCTCGACCGCGAGGCGCGGGGCCGCCTGATCGCGGACCGCGATCCGGCAATGGCCGCGCGGCTCAAGGCGCCCGACCCGCAGCGCGTGATCCGGGCGCTCGCCGTGCTCAAGGCCACCGGCCGGTCGCTCGCGACGTTCCAGGATCGGGCGCAGCGGGGCCTGCTCGATGGCTGGACGCTCGAGCGCATCGTGCTCAATCCGGACCGCGAGGTGCTGGCCCGCCGCATCGCGGCGCGCTTTGAGGCCATGCTGGGGCAGGGGGCCATAGAAGAGGTTCAAGACCTCCTCGGGCGCAGGCTCGACCCCGGCCTGCCGGCGATGAAGGCGATCGGCGTGCGCGAGATCGCGGCGTGGCTCGCGGGCACGATCGACAGGGAGGAGATGGTGAGGCGGGCGGTGATTGCAACCCGGCAATATGCCAAGCGGCAGCGAACGTGGTTCCGCAGCCACATGGCGGACTGGACCTGGATCGAGGGCTAGGCCGGCGCGCGGCGCGTGAGGCCCAGCCGGTCGCGCAGGGCGAAACGCAGCGTGAGCACCAGCGCCGTCGCGGCCAAGCCGGCGGCAAGGCCGAACCAGATGCCGACGCCGCGCAGGCCGAGCGGAAACGCCAGGACATAGGCGATGGGAAAGCCGACCACCCAATAGCCGAACAGGGCGATCAGAAGCGGCATGTTGGTGTCGGACAGGCCGCGCAGGGCGGCGCCCATGGTCACCTGCGCGCCGTCGAAGAGCTGAAAAAGCCCGGCGACCAGCAGATAGCTCACCGCCAAGCCGATGGCTTCAGCATTGGCCGGATTGCGGGGGTTGAGGAACAGTTCGACAAGGGCATGCGGGGCGGCAAGGAACAGCACCGCAGTCGAGCTCATGAACAGCAGCGTGCAGATGAGGGCGGCCCAGCCGGCCTTGCGAATGCCGTCGCGGTCGCCCGCGCCCAGGGCGAGGCCGACGCGCACGGTTGCGGCCTGGCTAAGGCCGAGCGGCACCATGAAGGAGATCGAGGCGAGCTGCAGCGCGATGGCATGGGCCGCCACGGCATCCTGACCGATCCAGCCCTGAAGCAGCGAGGCGGAGGTGAACAGCAGCACTTCTGCCAGCGACATCAGACCGATCGGGATGCCGATGCGCAGCAGCTCGAGAAAGCGCGGCCAGTCGGGACGAAAGAAATGATGGAGGATGCGGTAGGGACGGAACTGCGGGCGCGTGAGCGTGTAGGCCACCATGATGGCGAGCATGACGAGGCTGACCGTGGTGGTGGCGATGCCGGCGCCGGCGAGTTCAAGCCGGGGAAAGCCCCAGTTGCCGAAGATCAGCGCGTAGTCGGCGGCGGCGTTGACGACCACGCCGGCGACGGTGATGAGGAAAATGGCGCGGGTGTTGCCGTGAGCGCTGAGGAAGGAGCGGAACACCACGATGAGGAACGCCGGGACGATGAGCCATATGGCGAAGTGCACGAAGCGCTCGGCCATGGCGGTGAGCTCGGCATCCTCGCCCAGGGCGCGATAGATCGGGGCGATGTTCCAGATCACCGGGAACAGCAGCACAGCGAGCAGCAGCGCCGCCCAGATGCCCTGCCGGACGGTGCGGCGCACCGACTGCGCATCGCCGGCGCCGAGGGCCTGGGCCACCATGGGCGCAACCGCCCCCACGATGCCCATGCCGAACAGCTGGGTCGCGATGAACAGGGCATTGGCGAGCGCGGCGGCGGCGAGATATTTCGGCCCCAGCCAGCCCAGCATGACCGTATCGGTCGCCACCAGCGAGATCTGGGCAAGCTGGGCCACGATCAGGGGCCAGCCGAGCGCGAACAGGGCGCGGAATTCCGCCCCCCAGCTCGAGGAAGACAACGTTGCCGCGGCGCCGGAAGCCGGCGCTGCCGAGGATGTGCTCATTTCGGATTCCACTCGCGCCGATGCTTTAGCCCAAGCGCGGCGATTTTGCCAATCGTGGCGGATTTGCCTATCCTTCGACGCGATTTGGCTTGTGGGCCGCATGCGGCCGGGCGCAAGCTTCAAGCGATATTCCGCAAAACCTCCTGCGGCGGGGGCGGCATGCTGGGCATTGTCGAAAAATTCATGGGTCCGATCCGTCGGATCGAAAGCGAGCCGGACGCGCGCTCGGTGCTGGCGCAGATTGCGAGCCTGTTCGGATTCCGCAGCGCGTTTCTCATCGAATATGCGCCGGACTTCAGCACGCCGCGGCACATCATCGACACGAACGCCGCGCGCGGGGCGGGGTGGGCCGAAATGTTCCGGCGCGAGGGGCTGGGGCCGGGCATCAAGGGCATCAGGACAATGCTCGAGATGGACATGGTGGTGCGCCTCAAGCCCGAACGGTTCGAGCCCGACCATCCCTACAAGGCGTTCGCGCATGCGCACGATCTGGGCGAGACGGTCGCCGTGCCCATCAGCCAGGGCGAAACGATCGCCGGGCTGGTGAGCTTTTCGGGCTGGCCCACGCTCACCCGACAGGACGAAACGGCGCTGCAGCTTCTGAGCTATATGCTGTTTGCCGAACTGCGGGCGCGCGAGGCGAAGCTGCCGCCAAGCGCGGAGCCGGCGCTGCCCGCGCTCACCCCGCGCGAAAAGGAAGTGATGCGCCTTTCGGCGGTCGGGCTCACTTCGGTGGAAATCGCCGACCGGCTCGGCATGTCGCCGCGCACGGTGAACCAGCATGTGGACAATGTCGCCGACAAGCTGGGCACGCGCAACCGCACGCACACCATCGCCGAACTGATGCGGCACGACATGCTCAACTGAGGGGCGCCACTGCGGGCCCGGGCGCCCGGCCAGCACGGATGGATGCGGCAGGATAGAACGCGGTTCCATCGCAGGGGCGCGCCAAAGCTCCGGAACGCGGGGGGCGTTCCGGCCGGGCCGGACGATCCTGGCCGCCCCGACAGGCGGAGCGGCGGCAGCGGGACGGCGTGTCCGCGCCGTATACGGCAGAAGAGGGACATCCGCCCCGCTGCCGCAACCGGAGATGCTTGCCGCCCGTCCGCCCCGGCGCCGGCCGCTTGACTGCGGGCGCGGGATCGGTGAGCGCCGCCGCCGCGATGGCCCGCGGCGAGGCGCGCCCGCCGGCGCCGACCATGGCGCAGGCGGCGATCCCGGGCCCCGGGCACAGGGTGACTTGCCCGCGGGCGCCTGGGCGGCCGGACGCGTCCGGGGCCGACGCCCCGAACCCCCGGCCCCGGCCCGGCGGTCACTCGGATGACCTCGCTCCCTCCGAACCGGCAGGGTCATTGTACGGCTCCCCGCAGAAGCGTGGATAAGCGTGCCGGTTGAGCGCGCGCCGGGCGGCGAGAAAAGGCGGCTTGGTTTCAGCCAGGGTGAGGGCGAGCGCGACGAACAGGTCGGCCGGCCGCGGGCGCCGGCCGAGTGCGAACGGCGTTACACCCAGGCGCCGGCGCTGCTCGTTGACAAGGCGCAGGCGCGGCCCGGCAAAGCCCGGCGGCAGGGGGCTCTTGCGGTCGGGCAGATCGAGCTCGTCGAGCATGGCGAGCAGGCGCGGCAGGAGCTGGGCGAGGCGGCCAAGCCGGCGGCGGGAGGGGAGGCGGGGCGAGGGGGCGGCGGGGGACATGAGGACTCCGATGCAGCATCAGGCGCGGAGTCT
>DASZSH010000216.1:0-1553 GCA_035548755.1 Devosia sp. | reverse complement strand
TCAGGTTCATCGGTCGTTCCTCACGAGGCTGACGAAGATGTCTTCCAGCGAGCTCTGGCTGGTCGAAAGATCGCGGAAGCGGATGCCGGCGTCGGATAGCGCCGTCAGCAGCCGCGTGATTCCCGTCCGCTCGCCGCGCGTGTCATAGGTGTAGGTCAGCGCCAGCCCGTCGGCCGATAGGGCCAGGTTGAACGGCGCCAGCGCCTCGGGCAGCGCGCTGAGCTTCGCCTGCAGTTGCAGCGTCAGCTCCTTCTTGCCGAGTTTCTGCATCAGCTCGGTCTTGTCCTCGGTGAGGATGATCTCGCCCTTGTTGATGACGCCGATGCGGTCGGCCATCTCCTCGGCTTCCTCGATGTAATGGGTGGTGAGGATGATGGTCGTGCCGGCTTCCTTCAGTCGCCGCACGGTCTCCCACATGTCCTTGCGCAGTTCGACGTCGACGCCCGCGGTCGGCTCGTCGAGGAACAGGACCTCCGGCTCGTGCGCCAGCGCCTTGGCGATCAGCACCCGCCGCTTCATGCCGCCCGAGAGCGTCATGATGTTCTGGTCGCGCTTGTCCCACAGCGACAGGTCGCGCAGCACCTTCTCGACGAACGCCGGGTTCGCAGGCTTGCCAAAGATGCCGCGGCTGTAGCTCGCCGCCCGCCACGGCGAGATGAAGGCGTCCGTGGTCAGCTCCTGCGGCACCAGCCCGATCATGCCGCGCGTGGCGCGATACTCGCGGAGGATATCGTGCCCCGCGACCGTCACGGTCCCCCCGCTCGGCGTCACGATCCCGCAGATGATGTTGATCAGCGTCGTCTTGCCCGCGCCGTTCGGTCCGAGCAGGCCGAAGATCTCGCCTTGCCGGATTTCCAGGTCGACGCTTTTCAGCGCCTGGAACCCGGAAGCATAGGTTTTGCTAAGCCCGCGGACGGATATGATCGAGGACATCGGCTAGGCCCGTCTGGAATGCGGCAGATGCATGGCTGCGCCGACCGTATGCCGGTTCAGGCGGAGGGGAGCCTGTGCCATACAGACTGCACAAAATGCAAGCACTGGGAGGACGATTTGGCAGCCGATGGCAAACCCGTTGTTGCGGGCGTTGAGATCAGGGGCAGTTGGGGCCCCCGCTACGAAGAGATTTTGAACGCGGAAACGCTGGCTTTCCTGGCCGGGCTGCACCGCAAGTTCAACGCCAGCCGGCTCCGCCTGCTCGCCCGCCGTGAGGAGCGCCAGGCCGCCTTCGATGCCGGCGGCCTGCCGGATTTCCTGCCCGAGACGAAATCCGTCCGCGACGGCGACTGGAAAGTCGCGCCGATTCCGAAGGATTTGCTCGATCGCCGCGTCGAGATTACCGGCCCCACCGATCGCAAGATGGTCATCAACGCCCTCAACTCGGGCGCGAAGGTGTTCATGGCCGATTTCGAGGACGCCAACTCGCCGACCTGGGTCAACCAGATCGAAGGCCAGATCAACCTCAAGGATCGCTGGGCGAACAAGATCGACTTCACCGATTCTTCGACCGGCAAGGAATACAAGCTGAGCGCCAGGCCCGCGGTGCTCCTGGTGCG
>DASZSH010000215.1:0-17311 GCA_035548755.1 Devosia sp. | reverse complement strand
GCAGCGCGACCACACCATTGAGAACCGCGCGTGCCACCCTCGCCCATCCGCCATCGTGGAATGCCCGCTGCGTTGTAGCCGCAAGCGGCCTCAACTCACAAGGCCGCTCCGACGCATAACCAGCGCCAGCACCTCGTCGCGGACGGTCGGATCCTCGGGAGCGCGGTTGCGGGCCTGCTTCCAGTTGGTATTGATGCCCTTGAAGTGCCAGTAGTGCGCATCCTCAGGCATGGATTTGGAGAACCAGGCACGTCCCTCGATCCAGTGCCAGTAAGGATGGACCGAAAGCCGGCGCACCCACGTCCGGCTGGGATCAAGGCACCATTTGCGCTGCGCCGAACGCGCGCGCACCGGGTCCGCAAGCCGCTGCGTGAAGTCTCGATGCCGCTTACCCTGGCCCGTCGCTTCGATCCAGGTGCCGCGGAAGACCACCAGGCCGCCGTGCGAGCGGTGCGCGAGGTCGTAGATCGACGCGCCCGAGCGTGTTCCCGCCAGCTCGTCGATATCGCAGTCGAGCAGCCCATAGGCGCGCTCCCCATAGCGCCTAAGCACCACCGACATCGAGGAAATCTGCAGGAAACGGCCCCAATAGGGGTTGGCCTTGAGCGCCGGATCGAAAGGACCGAACCGATACGGCCAGTCCGGAACGCCAACATGGGCGAGGCCCGGTATGTCTGCCAGAACTCCATGAACATCTGCCACGGAGTAGCGGGTCGATCCGTTGTCGAACAGGATCACTGCGTCGGTGCCGTGCGCGCGAACGTGATACTCCGCCCATTCGCGGATCCACTGGAGATCGTTGTCCCTGTTGATCGAAAACAGCAGCCGCCTGCCGGCGAGCTCGGCGCCTGCATTGGGTTGCACCGGCAGCACGAAGCTTTCCCCCGCGATCGCAACCTCGATCGCCTTGGTTTCGCGCGGAGCGCCCGTCAGTTCCGTCACCATCGTGCTCAGCGAGGCGAAGAACCGCGCCCGAAGCCGCTCGCGCGACGGGCGCGCCTTGAACACGGCCGCCCTATAGTCGAGTCCATAGGGCGGAGGCCCGACCAGCAGCACGCGCCGGCCCTCGGCGTCCCAGAAGCAGTCGTAGAACAGCGTTTTCCCGTCGAACGAGGCAAGGAACTCCTGCGGCCGAGCACGCTCCGGCGACCGGACCGTCCGGCCCGCCGGATTGTTCGGTGTGAGCGCCGCCCATGAGTTGCCGACGGGAAGTGCCGCCGCGCTCATGCGCGCAATGTGCCGCCCGTCGCCTTGCCGACCGCACTCACGATTGCCGCTGAGACCCTGTCGATCTCCTCCTCGGTCAGCGTCTTTTGCGTCGGCTGGAGCGTCACACGGATCGCGATGGATTTCTTTCCCGGCTCGACCCCCTTGCCCTCGAACACGTCAAACACCGTAACTTCGCTGATCAGCGCCTTCTCGGCGTTGCGCGCCGCCTTGATAAGGCTCGACGCCGCAACGGAGCGCTCGACAAGGAACGCAAAGTCGCGTTCGACGGGCATGAGGTCGGAGAGCTTCAGCGCCCCCTTGCTACGCCCCGCCTTGCGGCGCGGCTCGGGGATTGCGTCGAGATCGAGTTCGAACGCGGCGACCGGGCCGGTGAGGTCCATCTCGGCGGCCCAGGCGGGATGCAGTTCGCCGAACCAGCCGATGACATTGGCGGGGCCGAGCTGCACGCGCCCTCCACGGCCCGGATGGGCCCAAGCCGGAGCGTCGCCGGTCACCTGCAATTTCTCTAGATCGTGCCCGAGCCCATCGAGGACCGCGGCCAGATCGGCCTTGGCATCGAAGACGCCCAGGCCGGTGGACGCGTGGTCCCACGTCTTGCCGGGCTCTCCGGCACGGACCGCGGTTGCGTAGGTGTGCTGTCCCTGAGGCTCGTCGCTGAGAAACACCTGCCCGACTTCGAACAGCGCCACCGAAGTGAAGCCGCGATTCTGGTTGCGACGCGTCGCCGCCAGCAAGCCAGGCAGCAGCGACGGCCGCATGTCGGAGAGATCGGCGGCGATGGCATTGGCCAGCTTGAGCTCGGGCTTGCCGCCGCCGAAACGGCTCGCCTCCTCGGCCGAAATAAATGACCACGTGACGGCCTCGTCGAGACCGCGCGCTGCAAGCACGCGCTTGGCGATGCGCCGGCGCGACTGCAGCGTCGTCAGCATGCGCGGCGCGACGCCCGACAGTCGCGGCAGGGGATCGACAGGCACCTTGTCGACCCCCTCCATGCGCATGATCTCCTCGACGATATCGGCCTTCTGCGTCACGTCCGGCCGCCACGACGGCACCTTGACGGAAATCGCCGGCCCGTTGCCGGCGACGGCAAAGCCGAGTCTAGTCAGTATGTCGCTGATCCGCGCAACCGGCAGCTCGAGGCCAGTCAGCCGCCGCACTTCGCTGATCGGAAACTCGATCACGGTATCCGGGCTGTCGACATGGCCGGCCACGACGATGTCGTGGGGCTGGCCGCCACAAAGCTCCACGATCATCCTTGTCGCAAGTTCGAGTCCAGGTATCTGACTGTGCGGATCCACATGCCGCTCGAAGCGGTATCTCGCATCCGACACGATGCCGAGCCTGCGTCCGGCCTGGGCGATCACCAGCGGCTCGAACCACGCGCTCTCCACAAAGACATTGGTGGTTTCGCCTGTCGAACCCGTCGGCTCGCCACCCATGATCCCGGCGATGCCGACCGCCCCGCTCGCATCGGCAATCACCGGGATCGACGGGTCGAGCTCATAGGTCCGGCCGTCGAGCGCCGCCAATGTTTCGCCCGCTATGGCCATGCGGGCATGTACAGGACTGCGGAGCTTGTCGGCATCGAACACGTGCAGGGGCCGCCCGCGGTCGTAGGTGATATAATTCGTGATATCGACCAGCGCCGAGATGGGCCGCAGCCCAACGGCCCGCAGCCTCTTTTGCAGCCATTGCGGCGAGGGGCCGTTGCGCACGCCCGTGATCAGGCGGCCCGCGAACATCCGGCAGGCCTGCGGCTCATCCGGGCCAAAGCGCAGCTCCACCGCAATCGGGCTCTTGCCGCCGGGCGAGGCCTGGGGCGCGATCGCGCCATCCTTGAGCGAGCCGATGCCATAGGCGGCGAGGTCCCGCGCAACACCGCGCACGCTGGTTGCGTCACCGCGGTTGGGCGTGATCGATATATCGAACACGACGCCACCGAGGCCGGCATAATCCGCGTACGACATGCCGACCGGCGCGTCGTCCGGGAGGGAAATGATGCCCTCGTGGTCATCGCTGAGCTGAAGCTCCATGGCCGAACACAGCATTCCGTTGCTGGGTGCGCCACGGATCGTCACCCCCGCCTTGAGCTCGAAGTCCTTGCCCGGAATGTAGGTTCCCGGGAAGGCGAATACCGATTTCATGCCGCTTGTCGCATTGGGGGCGCCGCAGACAACATCGATGAGCGAGCCGGTTCCGGCATCCACCTTGCACACCTTGAGGTGATCGGAATTCGGATGCGGCTCGGCCGACACGACCTTGGCGACGACGAAGGGCCTCAGGACCTTCCCCATGTCTTCGACGCCGTCGACCTCGAGCCCGACGGTCGTCAACGCCGCGCTGATCTCCTCCGCCGTCGCGGTCGTCTCGAGATGATCCTTCAGCCAATCGAGGGTGAACTTCATCGGTATACACTTTCGGTCGCTTCGACCTTGGGCAACGCACCCGAGATCGCAAAGAGTTTGGCCAGCACATTGGCAAAGCCGCGCGCATCATCGATAGCTCGATGCGTATGCTCGATGTGGCCGTACCATTCGGGCGGCACGCGCTGCATGCCCCATTTGAGATAGTCGGCCCCGCGCAGCGCGCCCGCCATCGTATAGAGGCAGACCCCACCGCCGCGGAATATCTGTCGTGCAGCCTTGAGCGGCGTGCCGAGCACGCGCACTCCGGCATAGGTTTCGAGATAGTGGTCCATCCAAAGCCCATCGAAGATCATGGGCGCCGCCGCAAAGACGTGAAAGCCCGGCAGGCCCTCGACCCAGTCGGCATAGCGAGGCATGACCACCTCGGGCTTCTGCGGATTGGCGGTCGCCGCCACCCAGGCCTCCGGCTGGCTCGCCCACCATGCCATCGTGTCCGGATGCGGCTTGCGGTCCGAACGTGGTTCCAGCACCGCCTCGAACTCGTCGATCACCGTCCCCCTGATGTCGCATGCCACCGAGGCAAAGCTGAGCATCGACGAGCCGAGCGGCGAAGGCCCGTCCGCCTCGATGTCGGTGACCACGAAGGTGGTGATGGGCGCCTCGTCGGTCATAGACGTTCCTTCCGCAGGACGGCCGTTGGGTTCAGCTACTCAGCCCCCCGAACAGCGTCGGCATGTCGAACGCCCTGAAGCCATAGTGGTCGAGCCAGCGCTTGTCGGCGTCGAAGAAGGCGCGCAGGTCGTTCATGCCGTATTTGAGCATCGCGAGGCGATCGATCCCCATCCCCCAGGCGAAGCCCTGATAGACATCCGGGTCAAGTCCGCAATTGCGGAGCACGTTGGGATGAACCATGCCGCATCCCAGAATTTCGAGCCAGTCGCTGCCCTCCCCGATCCTGACCTCGGGCCCCGACCGGTCGCAGCCGACATCGACTTCCATCGAGGGCTCCGTGAAAGGAAAATAGCTCGGCCGGAACCGCAGCGTGACATTGGGGATTTCGAAAAACGCCTTGAGAAATTCTTCGAGCACCCAGCGGAGCTGGCCGATATGCGAGCTCTTGTCGATAACCAGCCCTTCGACCTGGTGGAACATCGGGGTGTGCGTCTGGTCGCTGTCGTGCCGGTAGGTGCGTCCGGGCATCACCACCCGGATCGGCGGCTCCATGGCCGGCGTGAGATAGGGCGCCGCCGGCTTCTGGTTGCTTTGCTTCATCACCCGGATCTGCACCGGCGAGGTGTGCGTGCGCAGCACCTTGCGCGTTCCATCCGGCCCCGGAGCCAGAAAGAACGTGTCGTGCATTTCGCGCGCCGGATGGCCCTCCGGAAAATTGAGCGCGGTGAAGTTGTACCAGTCCGTCTCGATGTCGGGCCCCTCGGCGATCTTGAACCCCATATCGGAAAAGATCGCCGTGATCTCATCCCAGACCTGGCTGATGGGGTGGATGCGTCCCTGCGCCGTCGGCGCGGGCCTCAGCGGCAGCGTCACGTCCACCCGCTCAGCCTCGAGCCGCGCCTCAAGGGCCTTGGCTCTGAGGGCCGCTCCTTTGGCCTCGATGGCCGCCGCGATCTCGCCCTTGAGCCCGTTGATGAGCGGCCCGGCGCTGCGCCGCGCGTCCGGCGGCATGGTGCCCAAAGTGGCAAGGAGCGCTGTCACCGACCCCTTTTTGCCCAGCGCTGAGATGCGCACGGCCTCGAGCGCCCCCTCGTCCCCGGCGTCGGCAATGCCGCGGGTCAGGTCTGCCCGCAGTCGGGCGATGTCGTCTTCAAGGTTCATCCTTCAGAAGTCCGTTTCAGGCCGGCAAACAAAAAGCCCCGCGCCATGCCAAACGGGGGCGGCGCAAGGCTTAGCGTGGGGCCTCGGAAAAGGCCAGCGATCGCTTGCTGGTCAGGCGACTCGCTGCGCGGTGGTTTTCTCGATCTCGCCGAGGTAACCGAGCGCCTTCTTGGACTGGGCGACCAGCGCCTCGAAGGCCTTGGGCTCGGTGATGGCGATGTCGCTCAGGACCTTGCGGTCGACCGCGATCTCGGCCTTCACGAGGCCGTCGATAAATCGGCCATAGGTCAGCCCGTGCGCGCGCACGGCGGCGTTGATGCGCTGGATCCACAGGGCGCGGAAGTTGCGCTTCTTCTGCCGGCGGTCGCGATAGGCATACTGTCCGGCCTTGTCGACGGCGGCCTTGGCGACGGTGACCGACGACTTGCGGCGACCGTAGTAGCCCTCGGCGGCCTTGAGGATCTTCTTGTGGCGGGCGTGGCTGGTAACGCCGCGTTTCACTCGGGACATTGCTCAGCTCTCCTTATCGATTGTACGGCATGTACCACTTGACCAGGCTCTCATCGCCCTTCTGGAGCAGCTTGGTGCCCCGGTGACGGCGGATGTAGTCGGCATTGTGGGAGGAGAGACGGTGGCGTTTGCCCGCGACCCCGGCCTTCACGCGGCCAGACGCGGTCATCTTGAAGCGCTTTTTGGCGCCCGACTTGGTCTTCAGCTTCGGCATTTTGCGTCCTTGTTGGCCCCATTCGGGGCGTCGCATTCTGAACTGCCACGGCATGCCATTGGCCGGGCGGTTCGTTCGGAAGCGGCGTCTATAGAGGCAGACGCCCCGAAACGCAAGCGCTTCAGGCGTGTCGGAACTCGGCCACGAGCTGGCTGAGGGCGTCGATCAGATGCGCCCTCTCGGTTCGGCTCAATTCCGCTACGGCCTGCTCGTTCACCTCCGCCCAGATGCGCCTCGCCTCTGGCACGACCGCCTGCGCCTTGGCGGTCAGATATAGCCCCTGTGCGCGGCCCGCTTTGGCGCGCCGCTCAATCCAGCCTTCGGCTTCGAGACCGCTGAGGGTGCGCGCCACGCCCGGCTGCTCCACATCTAGCCGTTCCACCAGGTCCTTCTGCGTCATCCCTTCGCACGCCGCGATCTCGATCAGCGCCGCCGCCTGGGCCGGCTGCACCCCGAGTGGCGCCAGCGCCTCGCGCAGGCGGTTGGAAATGAGCCGCGAGAGCTGCGCCGCCCGGAATCCGATCGTTTCGCGCTGGTCGAACTGCATAAGGCGTTATTTCACTGCCGCAGAACCGAACGCAAGCCTAGAATTCCTGCCATTCACCGGCTTCCTCGTCGAGCGCTGCATTCCCCTCGATGAGCGCGCTTGCCGTGCGACGGAACCGCCGGCCGACCCCCTCATCGCGCGCCGCAGAGCGATCCATCCGCGGTAACGGTTGCTCTGCGTCCGCAACGTTGAGACGGAACACTTCGACGATCTGGTCGAGTTCGCCCGACTGCGCCTCGGCCTGTTCGATGGCGGCGTTGTTTTGCTCGACCAGCGCCGCATTGTGCTGGGTCATCTCGTCCATCTGGCGGATGGCGGCGTTGACCTCGCCGATAGCCGAGGCCTGGCCGCGCGTAGCATCCGAGATCGAACTCATGAGTGCGCTATTCTCGCGCACCGCGGTGAGAATCGCGTTGAGCTTGGCCGCCGCCTGGGACACAAGCCTGCTGCCGCCCGATACCTCGGTCCCCGACTGCTCGATCAGGGCCTTGACCTCGCTTGAGGCCTGGGCCGCCGACTGCGCGAGGCGCCGGACCTCCACCGCGACCACGGCGAAGCCCTTGCCGGCCTCGCCGGCGCGCGCCGCCTCGACCGAGGCATTGAGCGCCAGGAGGTTGGTCTGGAAGGCGATATCGTCGATCATCGCGATGATCGAGGAAATCTTGCCCGCCGAGGCGGTGATGCGCTCCATTGCCTCGGTCGCCTTGAGCATGGTCTGCCCGCCCTCGTCGGCGAGGGCCGAGGCCGCCTGCGTCTTTTCGGCGGCCTCGATGGCCTTGGTCGCGGTGTTGGCGACGGCCGAGGAGAGCTGCTCCATGGCCGCCGAGGTTTCCTCGATCGTAGCAGCCTGTCGCGTGGTGCGCTCGGACAGTTCGTTGGAGCCGCTCAGCATTTCCGAGGTCGCGCTCTTGAGCGCCCGCGACGTCTCCTGCAGACGGCGAACGATCTCGCCGAATTTGTCGGCAGCCAGGTTGGTGGCGTCCTTGAGCCGGCCGAAAACGCCCTCGTAATCGCCCTCCACCCGGCGGCTGAGATCGGCATTGGCAACCCCGTCGAGCACCACGCCCGTCTCCTCGACCCCGCGTTCGACCGTCGACATCACGCTGTTGAAGCCCTCGACGAAGTCGCGCAGGTCGTCAGGCACCCCCGCCTCCTCCACCCGGCCGGAGAAATCGCCGGCGAGCGCGGCGCGGACGACGACGCGCACCTCGCCCAGCACCGCCTCGCGCCGCGCCACCGCATCGGCTGCCTGTCGCGCTTCCTCGGCCTTGAGGGCATCCATCTCGCGTACCGCCCGGCCATTGCGGCGGAACACCTCGAGCGCCTCGGCCATCTGTCCAAGCTCGTGCCCCTGGGCCTTGACCGCAAGCTCGGCATCGAGGTCGCCGTCCGCGATCTGCCGCATGTTGCGCGCCATCGCCTTGATGCTGCCCGAGAGCGACCGGCCGATCAGCACCGCCATTGTGAGCCCAAGCAGGAGCGCAAGCAGACCCGCGCCGCCCAGGATCGTCATGGTCCGGCCTGCCTGCTGCTGGCCTGCCTGGCCCATGGTGTTCTGAGCGCCGGAAATCGCCTCGGTGAGCGTTGCGAGCTTGGCGGAAAGCCGGGCCCCCGTCGCGTCGATCACCGTGCTTTCGACGCTCCGCGTCTGGTCGACAATCGCCTTTAGCTGGTCGGCGAGTTTGAGATAGTCCTCAAGCGCCGTCGCTGCGCTTTGCGAGAGTGCCTTGAGATCCGGGTTGAAGGTGTGGGCTGCCATGTCGCCCACCACCTGGTCGGCACTGGCGCCATAGGCCTTGAGCTGCTGAAAGTCGGTATCGAGCCCGCCCACCACGAAGCGCTCCGCGAAGGCGAGGGCGCCCGACAGGCTTTCGACGGCATTGGTCGAAAGCACCACCTTGTCCATCTCGTAGATCTTTGCCCAGGCGCCCACCACGTCGTTGGCCGCCTTCTGCGCCTCAGCGCCCTTGTCGCGCATGGCGGCGACAAGCTGGCTGCGCGTGGCGTTGAGCTTCACCTCCTGCGCGAAGCCCTTGGCATAGCTGTCGACATCGGTCTTGAGGCCCTCGATCGTCAGGTCGATCGTCGGGTTGGCGGCCGCGGCCGCCACCAGACCCTCGTCCGAGAAATTGACCGCCTTGAGGGCCGCGGCAAAGGCGTCCGCAGCGCTCTTGGAATGGCTGACACGATAGTTGAGACCGGCCGCCTGAAGAGCATCGATGCGCTGCACCAGAGCCCCGGTCGCCGCCGTTTGCATTGCCGTAGCGCGAAAGCTGGTCAGCAGACCGGCGATCCCCCAGAGCCCGATGAAGCCGGCGACGCAGACGGCCGCCAGCAGCACGATCAGGATGCCGAACGACCCATAAATGCGTTGCGCGATGCCAAGACGATTGAGCATGGTCCCCCTCCACGATCCCCGGCCGCGCGCGAGGATGACGCAACTTGGTTAACCAAATCCAAGTGGAGAGCCGGCGACGTCCGCATGCGCAAAGGGCGGCGCAGAGCCGCCCCAGATACCATGCTATCAGCTTTGCCCAGGGGCCTATTTCGGCGCGAGCACCATGACCATCTGGCGGCCCTCCGAGCGGGGCGCCGATTCCACCTTGGCCTTGGTCTCGAGCTCGTGCTGCACCTTGACCAGCAGCTCCATGCCCAGATCCTGATGCGCCATTTCGCGGCCGCGGAACCGCATGGTGACCTTCACCCGGTCTCCATCGTCGAGGAACCGGTTCACCGCCTTCATCTTGGTCTGATAGTCGTGGTCGTCGATATTGGGGCGGAGCTGAATCTCCTTGACCTCGATCACCTTCTGTTTCTTGCGCGCTTCGGCAGCCTTCTTCTGGGCGGCATATTTGAACCGCCCCAGATCGAGCATCTTGGCAACCGGGGGCGTCGAGTTGGCGGCGATGATCACGAGATCGAGGCCCAATTCCTGGGCCTGGGCCAGTGCGTCGCGGGTACGGACCGCGCCTTTGTTGACGCCCTCGGCGTCGATGAGCTGGACTTCGGGAGACTGGATATCCTCGTTGCTGAGCGGCCCATCCTTCTGGGGCGCAACGGGTCTCATGGGTCGGCGAATGGCAGATGTCCTTCTGCAGTTAAGCTGGATGCTCGGGGAAGCGGCGCTAAAATCGTGACTCGCCGCCCATAAGTCAATCGGCTGGACAGCCCGGAAACGGAAATGTCAAAGCCTGTGGCACAGTTGCGCGGAGAGCCGTTAATTTGACCGAGACCATCCGGGTCGGGGATAGAACCATCGCCGTCGAGCGCCGCGCCGGCAGGGCGCCTGGGCTGTTCTGGCTTTCCGGCTTCCGATCGGACATGACCGGCGCAAAGGCCCTGGCGGTTGAGGCGTACGGCGCGAGCCACGGGCTTGCCGTCACGCGCTTCGACTATTCCGGTCACGGCCGGTCGGGAGGCGAGTTCAGCCTCGGCACCATCAGCCGCTGGCTCGAAGAGGCCCAGGCCGTCCTGGCCACCACCGCCGGTCCGCAGATCCTCATCGGCTCCTCCATGGGCGGATGGCTCGCCCTCCTGCTTGCCCGCGCGCTCCGACGCGATGGCATCCCCCGGGTCGCGGGCCTCGTGCTGGTAGCCCCCGCCACCGACATGACAGAACTGATGCTGGCGCAGATGCCGAAGAAGTACCGCCGGCTCCTCGAGCAGCAGGGCTTCGTCGACACCCCGTCGGAATACTCGAGCGAGCCTTACCGCATCCATCGCACCCTCATCGAGGATGGCCGGCAGCACCTTCTCTTCGGTCGCGCCATCGAAGTCGGCTGCCCTGTCGTGATCCTGCAAGGCGCGCGCGACCGTGACGTGCCGCGCGAGCACACCATGAAGCTCGTCCAGCACCTGTTGACCGATCCTGTGACGTTGACCCTCGTTCCCGATGGCGAACACCGCCTGAGCCGTCCCCAGGATCTCGCACTTCTCGAAAGCGCCATCGAACAAGTCATCGCCGACAAACGAGGCTAAGGCGCGTAGGGAACGACTTCGCCGCTAAGCAGTATGCACTGGTGGCTCTCTGCATCCCATTGCCGCATAGGATTGGACCAGCACCAGATTTCTTCTGGGCTGGGATCGGGCGGCGGCGGACCGTCGGAGGGTTCGACCGATGGGGGCGGTACTGGGCCGTCGGGCCCCAAGCAGGTGCCCGTGTCGCCATCCCACGCCAGCAGGGGGCTTCCCGAACACCAGACCGGCGGAAGCAGGACCTCAGGAGGCTCTTCCGAGGACGGATCGTCCACCACGGGAGGCTCCTGCGAAGACGGATCGTCCACCGTCTCCGCGCCGTCGCGCTTGGTCGGGACCGTCGCGCCGGCCAGCGTTTTGGGACCCGCCGCGACATAGAGCGCTGTCGAGCGATCGGTCGGATCGTCCTCGCGGTGCCGACGGATCAGGCTCTTGCGCGGATCGGGGCCAAAATAGCCCCTGAGCCCCACCGTCGCCCGTACGCCGCCATCCTCCCCCAACCGAGCGGCGGCAGTGAGCGCCAGGGGCGCCCAGGGACCATCGAACAGAAGCTCGCTACCCGCCTCGAGCGCATTGTAGCCATCGAGCCAAGACACGCCCAGGCTCAGCCGCCAATTGTCGGTCGCGTAGTAGTGTGCGCTAGCAAAGGCGAACGGGCCGACCCGCGCAGGACCTGCGACGGGGGCCATTGGCCGCGCCACCGCCGCCCCGGCCCATGCCTCGAGCGTCCACCGATCGAGATAGAGCTCGGCCTCCGGTCCTGCGGCAACCACGGTCGCGCCAGGCGAACGTACGAAACCCAGCGTACCGCCAATGAGATAGGCCGCCGGATTGCGCGTAAAGACATGCACCGCACCGCTTGCCGTGAAGCCAGGTGCATTCGCCGCCGTGATGTCGATCTGTAGCCCGAAGCGCTTGCCGAGGGGCAGGGTCAACGTTCCGGCAAAGCGCTTGAGAAAGGCCGGCTGGGGCAGGCTCAGCGCGCCTGCATCGAACTCGATCTTGCCGTTGGGCGCCGAAACCGCCGGCAGTTCCTGGCCCGCCACCATCGCGGAAAAAACGCAATACAATATCGATGCGAGCGCAGCCGCGCCGCCAACAGACCCGCCTTTCACGGAATGCCCCCTCAGACCGTCCGTCGAATGCCCTAAGTATTAACCATACGTTAACAACGCGAAAGCGCGCTTGACAAGCATCGAATCAGGACGCCGTTCTGTTCGCGACGTGGGCCGCGCCCGGCGCAATCCTTCGAGCAGTTGACCAACCGGCGCGACTCGCGTCTCACCGCAGGCGCGTGGGGATGACGCCTGGGGGGCAGGACGAGACATGCGGGAAGGCTGGCGGTGGTTTGGCCCGGATGCGGGCGTGACGCTGGACGAGGTGCGCCAGGCCGGCGCCACCGATATCGTTTCGGCCCTGCATGACGTACCGATCGGCGATGTGTGGACCGACGCAGCCGTGGCCCAGCGCAAGAACCTCATCGAGGCGACCCCGGCCGGCCGCACGCCGCTCCAATGGACCGTCGTGGAGTCGATCCCCATCCCGGATGCGGTAAAGCGCAAAGGCAAGGCCGCCAGGGCCGAGATCGACGCCTGGATCGCAAGCCTCGAGGCCGTCGGCCGCGCTGGCATCAGGATCGTTTGTTACAATTTCATGCCCGTGGTCGACTGGTGCCGCACCGACCTCGATTACGAGACGCCCACCGGCTCGACCGCCATGCGCTTCGACCAGCGCAAGATGGCCGTCTTCGACGTCTGCGTGCTCGAGCGCGCCGACATCGGCAAAGACTACACGCCCGCCGAGATCGCTGCTGCCCGCGCGCTCTACGCCAGCATGAGCGAGGCCGAGGTCACTAGCCTCACCCACAACATCACCGCTGCGCTTCCCGGCTCGACCAGCGAGCCGCTGACCATCCCGGAGTTTCGTGACAAGCTGCTGCAGTATCGCGACATCGATTCGGCGCGGCTTCGCGGCCACCTTGTCGAATTCCTCGCCGCCGTAACGCCTGCAGCCGAAGCCCTCGGCATGACGCTGACGCTCCACCCCGACGATCCGCCGCGCCCGCTCTTCGGCCTGCCCCGCATCGCTTCGACCGAAAGCGATTACGCCGCGATCTTTGCCGCCGTGCCCTCGCCGGCCAACGGCCTGTGCTACTGCACCGGCAGCCTCGGCGTGCGCGCCGACAACGACCTGCCGCGCATCGCCCGCCGTTTCGCCTCGCGCATCGCCTTCGCGCATCTGCGCTCGACCCGCCGCGAAACGCCCGACTCGCGCAGCTTCCACGAAGCCGGACACCTCGAGGGCGATGTCGACATGGTGGCCGTACTGCGCGAGCTGCTGGACGAGGACCGCAAACGCGACGCCGCCCACAAGATCGTCTTCCGCTCCGACCACGGCCAGAAGATGATCGGCGACTTTTCCCGCCGCGGCGCCCCGGGCTACCCCGTCACCGGACGCCTGCGCGGCCTCGCCGAACTGCGCGGCGTCATCGCCGCGCTCGAGCACGTCTGAGGAGACCGGCGCTCTACTTGACCGATCCGACGGCTACCCCGCGCGTCAGTGTGCGCTGGAAGATCAGAAAGAAGATCACTGTCGGCGCAATGCCCAGCAGCGACGCCGCCGCGCTCAGCGTCGGATCGGAGAGGTTCTGCCCGCGCGTCAGCCCCATCGCCACAGACACGGTCTGGTTGTTGTTTGAAACCAGCATCACCAGCGGGATCAGGAATTCGTTCCAGGTCCAGATGAAGAAGAACGTGCCCACCACCGTGAGCGTCGGCCGCAGCACCGGAACGACCACCAGCCACAGCACCTGCCAGCGGCTCGCCCCGTCTATCTCGGCGGCCTCGATGATCTCGCGCGGAAAGCTGCCGAGCACCGACGACAGCAGGTAAGTGCCAAAGGCGCTCTGCAGCACGGAGAAGACGATGATCACCGAAAGCTGCGTATCGTAAAGGCCAGTGGCCTTGGCCATGTAATAGAGCGGGTAGATGATCGATTCCTGCGGCACCATGATGCCGAGCAGAAGTATGACGAGGATGGCGCGCGAGCCGCGAACCTTGCCGATGCCGATGGCATAGGCGTTGAGCAGGCTGATCACTACGCCGAACACCGCCACGAGCGCGCTGATCAGGACACTGTTCCACAGCTTGCGGCCGAAATCGGCGATATCCCAGAATTTTCTGAGCGCCGAAAAATCGATCGTCGTGGGGATCGAAAGCGGCCCGCCCGACGCATAGTCTACTCCGGTCTTGACCGCGTTGATCAGCGCCAGCGCGAACGGAAACAGGGTGAACGCCATCAGCGCGATCAGCAGGGCGAGAATGGCCCAGCGGAAAGGGCTCCTGCGGCGCTGCAGGGCATGCGCCGAGGCGGTCCGCGTGCTGCTTTCGTCAAAGCTCAGTGCGGCATCGGCCATTGCTCTACTCCTGGGCCTGCTGGCGCGCCTGGAAGCGCAGGAAGATGACGGCAAGCCCGATCGTCAGGATGGTCTGCACCACGGCGATCGCCGCGGCATAGCCCACGCGCTGGGTTGTGAAGAAGTGGTAGTAGGTAAGGTAGGATGGCACGAGCGTGGCGTTGTCGGGCCCGCCCGCCGTCAGCACGAACACCGGCGCGAACACCTTGAGCGAGGCGATGAGCGTGGTCAGCACCACCACGAAGATTTCGGGCGCCAGCATCGGCACGGTGATCGAGATCAATCGTTGCCACCAGCCGGCCCCGTCGAGTTCGGCCGCCTCATAGAGCGAGGGATCGATGCGGCTCAGGCCCGACATGAACACTACAAGGCAGTAGCCCACCTGGATCCACACGATCATCAGCGACACCGAGGGCAGCGCCCAGGTGGCGTCTCCCACCCAGTTCTGCGCCAGGGGCGAAAGACCGATCGCCTTGAAGATGGTGTTGACCACGCCGAGCGGATTGAGGATCCAGCCCCACAGGACGCCGGCGGTCGTGACGGGCAGTATCTGGGGCAGATAGAAGCCGGCGCGGAACAGACTCGAAATCCGTTCGCCGAACTGATCGCGGATATAGTCGAACAGCAGCGCGGCGAGCACCAGCCCGATGAGCACGGGGATGAGCGTCATCGAGATCATGAACAGGAGCGTGTGGATCATCGAGCCCCAGAACTGATCGTCCCCGATGAGACGCTGATAGTTCTGCAGGCCTACCCAGCGCGGCAGGCCCACGCCCTTCCAGGCGGTGAAGCCCAGCACGAAATTGGCGATCTGCGGCACAAGCACGATCGCGATGAACCCAAGGGCCCCCGGGACCAGATAGAGATAGTAGCCTCGCCTGTGCGAGGCCAAAGCGCCCTGCGCCGCAGCCATGTTCCCCTCCGCCTCGATCCGGGCCGCGCCTCGACGCGGGGGGGCGCGACCCGGAGATTTATCGCCTACTGGTTCGCCTGCGCGTCGTCGTAGACCTTCTTGATCTGATCGACGAACTGGTCAGGGGTCAACGTGCCCTGGAAGAGACCGGTGTCCTTCTGGTTGAGCACGTCATAGTAGCCCGGCACCGGCCAGTCGGGGTAGAAGCCCAGGCCGTTCTTGTCCGAGATCTCCTTGAACACGGCCGCCGCGTTCTTGCCGACCGGGTCGGTGATGGTCGCCGGATCGGCCGCGATCGCCACGCCGCCATCATTGGCGAGCTCGGTCTGGTACTTGGGCGACAGGGTCAGCGTGATCCACTCCGCAGCCAGATCGGGGTTCTTCGCCCCCTTGGGCACGACCCAGAGGTTGCCGGTCGAACCGACTGAATATTTCGGCGTCGGAATCAGGAACTGGCCCCACTTGAAGTCCTTGATGGTCGAGGCGAAGTTGCCCAGGTTCCATGTGCCCGACACATACATCGGCGCCTTGCCCGAGGTGAACAGGAGCGCGGCGTCGGAATCCTTCATGCCGGTCGACTCTTTGCTGATGTAGCCCTTGCCGACCCAGTCCACGAGCGTCTGGGCGGCGAACAGATAGGGCGCCCCGTCGAGCGGCGCCTTGAGGCCCTGATAGTTCTGGATCCAGGTGTCGTCGGCCTTGGTATAGGCGAGCGAGGCAAGCAGATGCTGGCCGCTGGTGTCGATGGCGCCCAGCGCCAGTGGCGTGATGCCCTGCTTCTTGAAGGCATCCATATCCGCCACCCATTCTTCGAGCGTGGTCGGCGGCTTGAGGCCAGCCTTGTCGAACATGTCGATGTTGTAGAAGCACGACACGTACTCGCCATAGACCGAAATGCCCCAGACGTGGCCCGAGCCGTAGATTCCCTTGTCGTCATACTTGGACAGCACCAGGTCGCCCTCGTTGAGAATCTTGTCCCAGCCTTCCTTGGTCACGTAGTCGTCGAGATTGGTGAGCAGGCCCTGGCTCGCCACCAGTCCAGCCGTGGCGTTGCCCTTGTTGTATTCGAGCACATCGGGCGCCTGATCCGAGTTGAGGATCATGCTGCCCGAGGCCTGCAGCTGCTGGAACGTCTTTTGCTGGAAGTTCACCGTCACGTCGGGGTGCTTGCCCTTGAACTCCTCGAGCGCCTTGCCCCAGGCGATGCCTTCCGAACTCGCCGGATCCTCGAACCACCAGATGTTGAAAGTCTTCTGCTGGGCCAGCGCAGTCCCGCTCATAAGCATGAGCGAAGTGGCCGCGACCAGAGCCAGTTTAGAGAACGACGTCATGAGTATTCCTCCTCATCAGCGGACCGGTGTTCGTCTCCCTCCCGGCAGCCGGGCGATCCGCGCCCCGGCCCGCCTCAGGAGTCTGTTCAGGCCGCCTCGACGAACTCTCCGCCGCGGCAGTCCTTGAGATAGTTGAGCGCCCTGACCTGTCCGGTCATTTCGAGCGCATTGCGATAGACCGGATCGTGCCAGCCCTCGATGTCGATCGATCCCGACCAGCCGGCCAGGCGCAGCTCGGAGATGATGTCGGTCCAGTTGCTGTCGCCGAAACCCGGCGTGCGCATGAACACGAACTTTTCCTTGCCGAAAATGCCGTGTTCGCGAATCACCTCCCAGCGCACCGTCGCGTCCTTGCCATGCACGTGGAAGAATTTGTGCGCCCATTTGCGGATCTGCGGCAGCGGATCGATGAGATAGACGAGCTGGTGACAGGGTTCCCATTCAAGCCCGAGATTGTCCTGCGGCGTTTCGTTGAACATCAGCTCCCAGGCATCCGGGTTGTGCGCGATGTTCCAGTCGCCGGTCGCCCAGTTGCCTTCCATGGCGCAATTCTCGAACGCGATTCTAACGCCCTTGTCCGCCGCCCGCTTGGCCAGTTCCGACCACACCTGCCTGTAGCGTGGCAGCGAGTCGGTTAGCGGCCTGTTGCGGATGCGGCCGGTGAAGCCGGCAACGCAGGTCGCTCCGAAATGATGCGCGTTGTCGATGCAATCCTTCCAGCCCTGCAGCGTCTGCCGGTCCATTTCGGTATCCTCGAGCGGATTGCCGAACATGCCGATGGTCGAGATCGTGATGTCGCGGTTGCCGATGGCATCGAGGCAGCGCTTGCCAAGCTCCTCGAGGTTCTGCCCGTTGGTGGTCTGCCAGAAAAACGGCTCGAAGCTCTCAAAGCCGAGATCGGCGATTGCCTTGATGTTCTGCGGCGCCTGGCCCTCGGTGGCCTTGATCATGGTGCCGATACGGATGGTTTTGGCGGG
>DASZSH010000214.1:0-6958 GCA_035548755.1 Devosia sp. | reverse complement strand
CGCGCATGATCCACATCATGGCCTCGCGAGGACAGCAGCCGGTAGAGCGACTGACCGAACGACTTCATGTCGCGGCGGGGATCGACGATGTCGGCAGGCAGGTAGTCGACCGAATAGATGGCCGGCTTCTTGCCGGCGATGCGGACGCGGCGGATTTCCACGACGTTCGCCTGCGGTTCGAGCGCCAGGTCGAGCTGCACCTCCTCGTCGGCCGGGATGGTGTTGGCCTCGATCACCTTCTTGGTCACCTTGATGCCGGTGCTCTCGAGATATTCGGTGTAGCTGAAATTGGTGTCGAGCGAATTACGCAGCACCGGCCCCGAGGTAACGAAGGTGCCGGCGCCCTGGCGGCGCACGACGTAGCCGTCTTCAATCAGGCCGCGAACCGCTTCGCGCAGCGTGATGCGGCTCACGCCGAAGCGGGTGCAGAGCGCCTCTTCGTTGGGCAGGCGGGAACCCGGCGGAAACTCCCCCTCAATGATGGCGCGCCGAAGTTCGGAGCGAACCACGTCGGGCAGAAGGGGGCGATTTCGGACGAGCACCATGGGATTTCCCGCAAAGCGACCAAATCAGCGGCGAACATAGTCATTAGTCATCAACTGTCCATCGGCTGGGCCGGCCTCGGCACATCTTTCGACGGCGATCACCCCTTTATTCCGCTCGAAACAACGCTGCGGATCACGTAGCGCTGCAGGAATAGATAGGCGATGATCACCGGGAAGATGGCGAGCACGGCCGTTGCCAACGCCACGCCGGTGTAGGTCCCCTGCGAATGTCCCTCAAGGGCGAGTCCCTGCGTCACCGTGAAGAGATTTGCGTTCGAGGTGACGAGCAGAGGCCACAACACGTCGTTCCAGCGCCAGATGATATTGATGATGGCAAGCGTCGCCAGCGTCGCCTTGCACAGGGGCAGAACGATCATCAGGAAGATTCGGAACTCGCCGGCGCCGTCGATGCGGGCCGCTTCGATCAGCTCGTCGGGAATGGACGAAATGGCTTGCCGCATCAAGAACGTGCCGAAGCCGCCGGCGAGGAACGGCAGGATGAGCGCGAAGTAGGTATTGGTGAGGTGGAGCCGGCTCATGAACAGGTAGAGGGGGATCATGCGCGTCTCGAACGGAATGAACAGCGTGGCGAGAAAGGCGATGAACAGCACCGACTTGCCAGGAAACCGCCCCTTGGCGAATGCGTAACCGGCCAGCGAGCAGAAGAAGAGATAGCCCAGTGTCGTGGCGCCGACGACCACGAGGCTGTTGAAGTACAGCTGAACGATCGGCAGGTTGTCGGTTGCGATCTTGTAGTTGAAAAGGCTCGGGTCCGGAGGCCAGAGGCTGGGCGTCCGCGGCATGGAGACGTCGGCCTTGCGGCTCAGCGATGTCGCGAACATCCACCAGAACGGAATGATCATGACCAGCGCGCCAAGCCCGAGAACAACCCCGAAGAAGGTCTGCGATCTCCAATCCATCGGCAGGCGCCAACGGCGGGCAGCTTTGACGACGGGCATGGCGATCGCGTCCTCGGCCATCAGCGCACGGCCCGGAATTCGCGCCTGAGGAAGCCCCAGAAGGCGATGCTGGTGACGACAAGGACGATCACGAAGAAGACCACCGCTGTGGCCGCCGCGAGCGAGAAATCGGAGCCGACAAAGCCGGTCTGGAAGAGAAACATGACAATGCTCTGCAGCGAGCGGGCCGGCGATCCGCCTGGGCCTCCAAGGGTCCACAGGTCCGAGAAGCGGGAGAGCGCATCGATCGTGCCGGTCATGATGAGAAAGATGAAAGTAGGCCTGAGGCTGGGCAGAGTGATGTGCCACCAGGCCTGCAATGGGTTGGCGCCATCAATCGCCGCAGCGTCATAGAGATCGCGCTGGATGGACTGCAGCCCGGCCAGCAGCACGATGATGTAGTAGCCAAGGCCGGCCCACACCGCCAGGAGCGTCGCGGCAGCGCGCGAACCAGTGAGATTGTACCGCGGGTCCGCAAGCCAGAGGGGGGGCTGGCTGACGCCGATCTGCCTCAAGAAGCCGTTGAGCAGGCCCCAATCCGGCTGAAAGACGTAGTTGAACATGATCGCCACGGCGACCGAAGAGGTGAGCTGTGGCAGGAAGTAGATCACCTTCAGGGGCGTCGAGCCGCGGCGCAGGCGGTTGAGCATGGAGGCGAGCACAGTGGAAAGCGGCAGCATGATGAGCATGAAGGCCGCTCCCAATAGAACCGTGTTCGCCATCGCCCCCCAGAACACGTTGCTGCTGAACAGCCTGTAGAAATGATATCCGCCGGCGAATTTCGGCGGCCCGCCCGGCACTTCGGTGAACACGCTCTGCTCGAAGGCGAGCAGGGTGGGATAGGCGATGAAGACGAGGATCAGGAACAAGGGCGGCAGAACGAAGCCGTACCACACCAATGTGCCGCGAAAGGCGCGTCTGAGGCGCGAAAAGGAGCCGGAGTCGGCGATGGGTGGCGACCCCGGCTCTCGCATCAAATCAACCCGGCTGCTTGGCGAGCCAGTCTTCGGTCTCCTTCTGCGCCTGGGCGAGCGCGTCGGCCGGCGAGACGGTGCCGGCGAGCGCCGCTTCGAGCGCATTCTGGAGAGCAAAGCGCGGCTGGTCCGCGGCCCACGGATAGGGCGCCTCGGCAAACTGCGGCTGGGTCAGTACGACCTCGGCGTCCGGGAACTTGGCAATTGCCGGAACGGCATCGGCCCCGGTCGAGGCGCTGGGCAGACGGCCAGAGGCGTTGAAGTAGTAGGCTTCCGCTTCCGCGGCGCCGGCCAGCCACTTGAGCGCTTTCCATCCAGCCTCCTTGTCCGGGCAGCTTGCGGCCATCGCCACAGGCGTAATGGTCGCAACGCCGCCGACACCGTCGGGCCCGCGCAGGTTGAATGACGAACGGAAGCGCTTCTGCAGCTCGGGATTGGCGATCAGCGGCTGGATGAAGTAGCCCTGCTCACCTTCCGGGATGATGGCCACCACATTGTCGTCGCTGAGGAAGCCGTCGGGCATCGCATCGCTCGCCAGGGCGCCGGCGGGCGCGTATTTCGACGCCTCCACGAGCCACTGCAGGGCCTTCAGGTATTCCGGCGTATTCCAGTTGATCGTCATCTTGCCGCTCTGGTCGATCGATCCCCAGTTGGCGCCCATAGCATGCGCGATGGAGAGGAACTGCCAGACAGTGTACTTGCCCTGATACCAATAGCCATAGGTCTGCTTGCCGGTCTTGGGGTCGGTGCCGGTCAGGGCCTTGGCCTTGGTCATGATCTCATCGAGCGTGGGGTTCTTGCTCAGTGGCTCGACGCCATAGTCGGCAAAGATCGTGGCATCCCAGTTGATCACCCGCTCGCCGGTGTTGTCAGGGATGTAGTACAGATGCTGGCCATCCGGGCCCCAGATCTTGTCCGTCTCGAGCTGCTTGCCCCACACGTTTTTGAAATCGGGATCCTTGGCGATGAGCTCATCGAGATTCTGCAGAAGCCCGCGTTTGGCGAAGCTCGCTGCACCCGGCATCTCGTAGAGGCAGGACTGATTGGCCTGCACCATGGCCTCGGTCTTTGGCGTATAACCGGTCGCCCCCTCGCCCCAGGGGATGTTGGTGATCTGAAGATCGATATCAGGGTTGGCCGCCTCGAACGCCGCTTCGAGCTTGTCGATGCCGGGAGCGACGGCGCCGGTATTGGCGTCGGTGGTATCCTTGTCGGGATAGCCGATGGTCAGGAACGTCACCACGGCCTTGTCGGCAGCGGCAGCGGGCGCGACTGCGCCCGATACCGACACCGCCAGGGCGGCCGTTGAGAGCAGTAACAGGCTACGCAGTAGCGGTCTCATGAGTTCTTCCTCCTGCTGAGAGACGGTGCCTTGGCACGCTAGTCGTTGTCTAAGAACATATGATGACTTATGACTAATCTGTCAGGCACCCCCCCCCGCGCGTCAAGCGGCAATCCAGCGGAAGAGCGTCAATGCGTATCGGAATTGTCGGCGTAGACAGTAGCCACGCCGAGGATTTTCTCCGTCATTTCAATGCCGAGCGCCGTCACAATGAGCTGCGCGTAGCAGCCATCTGGGGCGGCGACAGCGCGCGCATGGCCGAGCTTTGCGCCGCGTCGCCAGAGGTTCGCGCGGCCGACTCCCTCGCCGATCTCATCGGGTCAGTCGATGCGGTCATCGTCGGCGATCGGCACGGCGCGCTCCACCGTGGGCACGCGCTCGCCGCGATCGAGGCGCGGCGACCGATCTTCGTGGACAAGCCGCTCGCCAATTCGCTCATTGATGCAGTGGCGATCGTGGAGGCGGCCGAGCGCGCCGGAGTGCCCCTGCTGTCGGGTAGCGCGCTGCGCTGGCAGGCGGAGACGCTCCGTGTGAAGGCCAAGATCTTGGGGCTGGACGGGCCCATCCGGTTGACCGCCTACGGCACCTGGTATCCCCAGAATGCCTATGGGGGAGCCATCTTCTACGCCATCCATACCATCGAGCTGGCGCAGGAACTGCTGGGAGCCGCCTGGCAGTCGCTGCGGCTGAAGTCGGCAGATGGGTCGAGCGTCCAGTATCGCGCAGGGCCGCACGAGGTCACTCTCGAGTTTCGCCCGCTCGAGGGCGAGACCTCGGATTTCGGCGTGAAGGTCCGCGCGCAGAGCGTAAAGTTCGAGCAGAAGATCCCCCTTGGCGACGACTACATGCTGCCGGTCGTCGACCGCATCGCGGCAATGCTGCGGACCGGGCATGGCGGGCTGACCCGCGAGGAGCTGCTCGCGCCTGTGAGGATGATGGAGGCTATCGCGGCGGTGATGCCGCCGAGCTAGACCACGCTCATACGCCGCCCGCCACCAGGTCGCTCACGTCGACGGCGCAGATCTGGGCGCGCCCCTCAGGGGAAAAGTCGGTGAAATAGAGCTGCTGGCGATCGTTTGCGAGAAACGGATGGGCGTGGAACCGCTGGTCGTCGTGGTCGGGGCTCGACAGGCGGCGGATGAGGCTCGTGCCGAGAGGCGCGCCGGAACCCAGGCCGTAGCGCACGGCGAGGATCGTGTGGTCCCGCCCCGAGTTCTCGACGAAGTCGAAGCGGCCCATGGGGTCGAAGCCGACATGCACGTAGCCGTCGGTGGGCAGCAGCGCTTCGGCGAAACTGTCGGTTCGCGGGTCGTACATGCCCAGATATGTGTCGCGCGTGCCATCTTCATGGTACGCGACGGCCTCGTAGGCGATGCCGCGGGCCGTGACGACCTGATGATTGACCATCGCCCCATGCGCGCGCGGATCGGTTTGGGGGCGTAGGTGGCGCACGCCGCTGCCGTCGCGCCGCACCACCCACATGCCGGCGACCCCCCGCGGGTGGTTCACCAGAAGCGTGTCGTTGTCGACAAAGAGCACATGGTGGAAATGGTAGTCGGTCGTGATGACCTCGCGCTGGGCGCCGCTGTCCGTATCGACCAGCGCCAGGGTCGCGCCGATCGCGTTGCGGAAGATCTGGTGGTCCGACGCCCAGGTGAACAGCCCTGCCTTCGTGCGTGCCTCGCGGTCGGCAAGGAGCGCGCGGTAGCGGCGTTCGTCGGCATGGATGTAGGCGAAGCAGCGGCCATCGGGCGAAAAGGCGCTCTGGCCGATCGGCATGCGGCCGGACGGCACGTCCGTCACGCGCCGGTTGGCGAAACTCGCAAGGTGCGTGGCGCGAATCTCGCCGTCCTCGAAGTACCAGACCTCGCCGGCCATGGGGTGCAACGCCGAGAGATGGTTGTAGATGCCGTCGAGGTGCCATTCGCACCAGACCCCCCAGCCGGCATCGCGCGTATGGCCGTCGGTCAGCTGGCCGATTTCCCCGGTCGCGAGGTCGAGACGGTAAAGCTGCACCTCGCCGCTGCGCTCGCTGTGAAAGACAAGCCAGCGCAGGTCGGGGGTCACGGACGGGGTGAAGTAGTAGAGCGGATAGTCGTTCGAGGCGCCGGAGGTGAACCGCGTGACGGCGCGGCCGGTCTGGGGATCGGTTCCGCGCGACCATTCGGCCGGTGTGATGTCTCCAATCATCAGCGCAGCCAGCGGTCCCGGTGCTCGGCGACGAAGGCGTCGTCGACCAGATGGGGGTAGGCCGCGACCACCCGATCGATCTCCGCCGACTGGCCGGGCGAGAGATCTTCGTGCGGATCGAGGCACCAGCGGCCGGCGAGCAGGCCCTGGCGCGCGAGAATCTCGTTGATGCCGGCGATGCAGCCGCGGAAGGCGTTGGCGACATCGAACAGCGCCGCATTGGCGTCGGTGAGCTGGCCGTCGATCACCAGGAGCTCGCGCAGGGCGGCGTTGTCGCCCGAGACGGCCGCCCGGGCGCGCGCATGGAGCTCGACTGCGCGCCTGGTCCATACGGCGAACTGGCCGAGCAGGCCGCCGACAAAACGCAATGTCACGGTTCCCGATCCGGCGGCCAGCTCGGCGGGCGCCAGCAGGTCGCTCAGGATGTTGTTGTCGTTGCCGGTATAGAGCGCAATTCTATCGGCCCGGCCCGACTGCGCGACGCCGCTGAGCACATCAAGCGTGCGGTAGCGATCGAATGGCGCGACCTTGATGCCGGCGACACATTCGAGCGCGGCAAAGCGACGCCAGAAGTCGCGACCCAGAACCCTGCCCCCCACTGCCGGCTGAAGATAGAAGCCGACCACCGGAAGCACTTCGCCAACCGCGCGGGCGCGCTCGATCAGTTCGTCGTCGCTGCCCGCGGCGGGCCGCAGAAGCACCAGGTGGTAGCCGAGACTGCGGGCGAGTTCCGCCTCGGCCACCGCGGCGCGCGTATCGCCCTGCACGCCGGCGATCATGGCGATGGGGCGGGCAGCCTCGCGCGCGGCTTCCATGGCGATCTCCAGCACCGGCTTGAGCATGCCGTTGTCGTGGATGGGAAACTGCGTGGTGTGGACGCCGACGGCCATCCCGCCTGCGCCGGCCGCGGCGTAATACCGGCCGACTGCCTTCTGGCGGCGTTCGTCG
>DASZSH010000213.1:0-1863 GCA_035548755.1 Devosia sp. | reverse complement strand
GCGCCACTACCACCGACGGTGTCTTCGATCTCTGCTACCGAAGCCACGTGCTGTCGCAGGTCGACCTGCGACAGCACATCACTCATACTGTCCTCGATGTCCCCGAACGGGTGTCCTCGATGTCCCCGGTCTGAACACCCTTGCGGGAGGGGTGATACGGGCTCGATGTCCGATCAGGGGGGGCTCATGAGCGACGGCGGCGAGTACAACGACGATCTGGTGGCCTTCCTGGAGCTGATCTGGGGCCGGGGCTTCATGGCGCCGGGCGGGCCGGCATTGGTGAAGAAGACGGTCGCGGGGCTCGATCTCGAGGGCAAGCGCGTGCTCGATATCGGCTCCGGCCTCGGCGGGCCCGACATGGTGCTGGCGGGGCTGGGCGCCACCGTGGTCGGGCTCGATATCGAGGCGCCGGTGATCGAGCGCGCGAAGAAGCTGGTCGCGGCCCAGGGGCTCTCCGACCGCGTCAGCTTCAAGCTGACCACGCCCGGTCCGCTGCCCTTCGCCGACGCGAGCTTCGATCTGGCCTACAGCTCCGGCGCCTTCACGCAGATCGCCGCCAAGGAGGCGATGTTCGGCGAGGTCTTCCGCGTGCTCGAGCCCGGCGGCTGGTTCGCGGTCTATGACTGGATGAAGGGGCCGGGCCCGATCAGCGACGACATGCGCTATTTCTACAAGATGGAGGGCCTCACCTATGCGATGGAGACGCCCGCCTTCCACCGCCGCGTGCTGAAGAAACTGGGCTTCGACCGGATCGAGGTCGAGGAGGATGGCGGCTGGTACCGCGACGAGGCGCATCGCGAGCATGCACAGCTCGCGGGCGCGCTCCATCCCCGCGTGGCGGCGCTGCTGGGCCGCGAGAAGGCCGACTATTTCGTCGAGAACTGGCGCGCCATGCTCGTGGTGCTCGACAAGGGCGAGCATCGGCCGGGATTCTGGCGCGCGCAGAAGCCGCTCGCAGCGGCGAAGAGATCCACATCCACCGCATCAGGGAAAGAGAAGATGTCACGCAAGGTTTCGGCCAGGACGGTGCTGCCGGTGAAGATCGGCGGCAAGGGCCCCAAGACCGTGAAGACGAAGATCGCGGCTCCGATCAGCGGCAGCCCCAAGACCACGACGCAGAACTTCTACACCGACGCGACCGGCGGCTTCGTCTCCGGCATCTGGACCGCGACCAAGGGCAAATGGGCGGTCGATTACAGCGAGGAGGAGTTCATCTATCTCCTTGCCGGCAAGGTGAAGCTCACCGCCGCGAACGGCCGCAGCAAGACCTTCAGCAAGGGCGAGGCCTTCGTGATCCCGGCGGGATTCAAGGGGACCTGGGAGACGCTGGCGCCGATCCGGAAGTTCTACGCGATCCAGGACCGGAGCGCGGGGAAGAAGTAGGCGCGCCTCTTCATCGTCATGCCGATGATGTGACAAGGGAGCGAGCACGGCATTCTAGTCGTCATCCCCGCGGAAGCGGGGATCCATCCCGATCCAGCGCGTCGAACTGAGCTATGGATTCCCGCTTTCGCGGGGATGACGGTGGACGTGTGGAATGACGAGGAGAGGGCGAAGAGTCTGAGCCGTCGCTCTCCTCACACCGTATGGAACCGGAACCGCATCCCATGCCGGTAGGTCTCCCCGGGATCGAGGCGGGCTTGCGGGAATGACGGCACGTTCGGCGAGTTGGGGAATTTCTGCGTCTCGAGCGCGAAGCCGCCATAGCGTCCGTAGCGCGCGCCGCCCTTGCCAGGCACCGCGTCGTTGAGCTCGGCGCCGGTATAGAACTGCAGGCCGGGCTCGGTCGTCGCGAGATCGAAGGCGCGGCCGCTCACGGGATCGCGCGCCTGCAGGACCGGACGCATCGTGCCGGCCGCGCCG
>DASZSH010000212.1:0-12053 GCA_035548755.1 Devosia sp. | reverse complement strand
AGATCGAGCGTGTCGAAAATCTTGGCCGCATCTTTGGGCTTCATGTTCTCGTACATCGACACGATCGCCTTGAAGGACGCATCCTCGGCGGCCTGTTTCTCGTCCACCAGGGCATTGACCTGCGCCTCGAGCTGTTCGAGCGCCTTGGTGCGCTCCTCGAGCTTCTGCTCGGCCGCCGCAACCAGGCTCTCGCGCATGGCAAGGTCCGCCTCGCGCTTGTCGAGTTCGGCCCGCCGCTCGCTGAGCCGCTGCAGCAGCGCCGCCTCGCTGTTATCGCCCTCGGCCGTCGCCAGGGGCACGATCTTGCCGGCGCCGTTCTTGGTCGAGGGCAGCGCATCGCCATGCTCGTTGATCGGAATGTCTGGAGGCGGGCACCCCTTGGCCAGGGCATTGCCAATCTTGTCGGTGAGTTCCTTGGGGTCGGGCGGCGTGGAGGGCGCCGCCTCCGGGCAGACTGCGGCCTTGTCCTGAGCGGCCGCCGAGCTGGAGACCGCCTCCGTCCCGCTCGGCTCGGCACTGCTTGCTTCGCTCGACGACGATGTCGACGAGGCGCTCGAGCCGGACGCATCCGATTTCGATGCCAGCGTCGGCGCCGTGTCGCCCAGCGTCGGGCTCGCATCGGTCAGCACCGCCTCCGATGGCGTTGATGGGCCGGCGTCTGCACCGCCGCCCTCCTGCGCCGCAACCGCGAGCGGGCCGGTCAGCACATACCCCCCGTTGCTGACCAGTCCGATCCCCTTGAAGACCAGCAGCGCCAGCGCCGCGAAGATGACGACCGGAAGCAGTCGGATCGATTTCAAGCGGCCTTGCCTCCGATGCCGGGGCGCATCGCCAGCTGCTGCAGCGCCGAGTGGAGCCGTCCATGCGGCTCGACGGCGAGAGCCGGCTTCGCCGGTTCAGCCGATCTGGCCGGCTCGGGCAGAGGCTGCGTCTTGGCCGCCGCCGTGATGCGGGCGATCTTCTCGACGAGCTGCGCGCCATTGGACACCTGGGATTTGAGCTCGCGCTCGAGTTGAGCGGCCTCCTCCAGCCGATCGGAGAGCTTGCTGTCCGCTTCAAGCGCGGCCGTCTTGAGCTCCATGACCGCCGCATTCGCGAGTGAGGTCGCCTGGACCAGGTCGCTCACCATCTTGGCGAGCGTCTCTCGATCGGAATGCAGTCGCTTGAGCCGGTGGTTGAGCAGCACGCAATAGCCGATGGTCACGGCCAAGAGGATCGCCACCGATCCCTCCACGACCATCCCGAGGTTGAACCCCATCACCTGCCCTCCGCCTTGTTGTCGATTGCTTCGAATGCCGCCATCGTCACTTTGGGCGGGTTGAGCGGCCGCGTGACGCGCACAGAAACGTGGCTGCCGATATGCCCCATCAATGCCTCGGTCAGTTCCACGTCGCCGCAGCGCAGCTTGATCGGCTCGCTGGGGCTCCGGTCGAACATGATGGTCTCGCCGGGCTTGAGATTGAGCGCGCGGCTGAGCGGCAGATCGAACTCGTGCAGCACCGCATCCAGGGTCACGTCGGCCGCATAAATCTCGGTGGCCAGATGCCCCTCCCAGATCGGGTCGCGGCCGAACTTCTCGCCCATATACATCTGGAGCAGTTGCTCGCGGATGGGCTCGATCGTGGCATACGGCAGCAGGATCTCGATCTTGCCGCCGCGATCGTCCATCTCGATCCTGAGTTCGATCAGGATGGCGGCGTTGGCCGGCCGCGAGATCGCCGCGAAACGCGGATTGGTCTCGAGCCGTTCGAGCTTGAAATTGACCTCCGTCACCGGCGCGAAGGCGCGATGCGTATCCTCGAGGATCACCTCGATCATCCGCCGCGCGAGCGCCATCTCGATGGTTGTATAGGGCCGCCCCTCGACGCGGATTTGCGCGCCGGTCCGTCGCCCGCCCAGCAGCACGTCGATCATCGAATAGATGAGGTTGCTGTCGACCGTCAGCAGGCCGAAATTGTCCCATTCCTCCGCCTTGATGACACTGAGGATGGCCGGCAGCGGGATGGAATTGAGATAGTCCCCGAACCGCACCGAGGAGATCGACTCCATCGACACTTCGACATTGTCCGAAGTGAAATTCCTCAGCGACGTCGTTGCCAGACGCACCAGCCGGTCGAACACGATCTCGAGCATCGGCAGCCGCTCGTAGGACACAAGCGCCGAATTGATGAGCGCCTGCACCCCGGTCAGCTCGACATTGGCGGACGTATTGGCGTCGAACCCCAGCAGACTGTCGATCTCGTCCTGGTTGAGCACCCGATCGGTCGAATCCGACGCAACTGTCTTGCCCGGCTCCTGCTCGAGCATGGCCGCCCAGTCGGCCGAGAGACTTTCGCCGCTTGCACCCTCGCCCGCGGGGTTCCAGTTTTCCGCGAGCTTGTCGTCTTCGCCTGGTTCCGCCATCACTGCACCAGGATTTCCTTGAACAGGATTCCCTCGACCTGCGCCGGAAAGATCGCCACATTGATCCGGCGCCTCAGCTCTTCCTTGAGCCTGTAGATGCCTTCCGAGCCCTCGAGATCGCTCTTGCGCAGCTCGCGCAGGTAGACCTGGAAGGCATCGATCACCTTTGCCATGCGCGGCTGGATTTCCTTCATCACTCCTTCATTGGCGACCTCGAGCGCCACCGTGAGCTTGAGGAACTGGTCGCCCGGCGCCCCGTCGTCGTTGAGATTCACCGTCATCGAGGGGAGATTGAAGATGAAGCTCTCGGGCGCCGCCGCGGCCGCCGGCTGTTTGGCCGGGTCTGCCGCTCCCTTGCCAGCAAAGACAAAGAAATAGAGCGCCGCTCCAGCCAGCAGCAGCACGATGAGGCCTGCCGCCCCGATGATCAGCAGTCGGCGGGGAATGCCTTTCTTGGCCGGCTTGGCTTCGCCGTCCTCGACTTCGGCATCGGCTTCGACGGCCATGAAAACCCCCGCATTCCCGGACGATTCCGGCAACACAGCCAGCTAAGCGTCCGATGGTTAACGATCCCTTACCTGGCGCGCCCGGTCGGCAGATTTTGCCGGGACGAACTTGCCTCCGGCACATCGCTCCTGCCTCCCCGAACCCGGCGGAACTTTGGACAGGGCTGATATTGCTGAGGTTTTTGCCTTGGCATGGTTTCTGCTCCGTTACCGGCGGAGCGGCCCGCATGGGGATGCGCCGACGCTCCGGGGACTTACGACGGGGACATGCGCGAATGGAAAATGCGCAGCTGATTTCGCTCTCGCGGCAGATCGCGTTGCAGCGCCAGATGGATGTCGTGGCCAACAACATGGCCAACATCAACACCACCGGATTCAAGTCCGAGAACATGCTGTTCGAGGACTATCTCATGCCCGGGGCGAGCGACCCCGACTTCACCGGCCTCGACCAGGATCTGCACTATACCGAGGACTGGTCGACGATCCACGACATGTCGACCGGATCGATCGAGCAGACGGGCAACCCGCTCGATGTGGCCTTGAGCGGTCAGGGGTTCCTCACCGTGCAGACTCCGGCAGGCCCGCGCTACACCCGCAACGGCTCGCTGCAGCTCGACGCCTCCGGAACTCTCGTGGACCTCAACGGCAACCCGGTGCTGGGCGAGTCCGGTCCGATCCAGTTCGACGCCGCCGACACCGACGTCATGATCGCCGCCAACGGCGCCATCAGCACGAGCCAGGGCAGCAAGGGCAGGCTCGCGATCGTTGAATTCGCCGATCCGCAGGCCCTCCAGCGCGAAGGCAGCAACTACTATTCCGGCCCCACTGGGTCGCCCGCCACCGGCACGCGCGTCGTCCAGGGCGCGATCGAACGCTCCAACGTCTCGGGCGTCGCCGCCATGACCGAGATGATCCGCGTCGAGCGGGCCTACCAGATGCTCGCCAGCGTCATGCAGCGTCAGGACGACCTGCGCAACACTGCCGTCGCCAAGCTCGGCGACATGACCGTCTGACCGGAGGAACGCCATGAAAGCCCTCTACATCGCCTCCACCGGCATGGCCGCGCAGGAGCGCAACGTTGAAATCATCTCCAACAACATCGCCAACATGCGCACCACCGGCTACAAGCGGCAGCGCGCAGAGTTCCAGGATCTGCTGTACCAGCAGTTCCTGCGCGCCGGCTCGACCACGTCCGACCAGGGCACCGCGGCCCCGGTTGGCATCGAGGTCGGCTCCGGCGTGCAGACGGCCGCCACCCCGCGCATCATGACGCAGGGCACGGTGGACCCCACCGAGAAGGATCTCGACCTTGCCATCAGCGGCGAGGGCTACTTCGCCGTGCAGCTGCCCGATGGCCGTACCGGCTACACCCGCGACGGCGCCTTCGATCGCAGCGCCGAGGGCCTGCTGGTCGATGTCGACGGCAATCAGGTCGAGCCCGGCATCACCATTCCCGACAACGCCAGCTCGATCACCATCAGCGCCGACGGCATCGTTGAGGCCTATATCGGCACGGCCTCCACGCCCACGCAGCTCGGCCAGCTCCAGCTCTACCGCTTCGTCAATCCCGCCGGGCTCGAGTCGATCGGCGACAACAATTTCGTCGAGACCGCGGCCAGCGGTCCGGCCCAGGCCGGCACACCCAACTCCGACGGCATGGGGCATGTGATGCAGGGCTATCTCGAACAGGCCAACGTCAATCCCGTCACCGAGATCGCCGACCTGATCGCAGCCCAGCGCGCCTACGAGATGAATGCCCGCGTGATTTCGGGTGCCGACGAGATGCTCTCGTCGGTCAGCCAGATGCGTTGAGGAGCCCGAGCCATGATCCGCCTCCTGCTTGCACTGCTGTTTGCCCTCGCCCTCGCTGCCCCGGCGCTCGCCGCCCCGGCCCTCAAGGGCGACATTACGGTCAACGCCGACATCGTCACCGTCGGCGACATGTTCGACAATCCCGGCGAGCTCGCGGAAACGGCAATCTTCCGGGCGCCCGCGCCAGGCACCACCGGCATCGTGCCGCTCGCCGACGTCCAGCGTGCCGCCCATGCCATCGGGCTCGACGATTTCGACAATGTCGGCTTCATGCGCGTGCGCGTCGTCCGGCTCGCCACCCCTGTCGATGCCGGCATGCTCTCGGGCCTGGTTTCAGCCGAGCTCGCTCGGCGCGGCGTCACCTCAGACGCCATCACCGCCGACATCCATTTCGACCAGCCCGGCCTGAACTTCAACGCCGCGCAGCAGGCAAACCCGGCTGTGCTGACCGATCTGCGCTACGCGCCCGAAACCGGGCTGTTCTCCGCCCGCTTCACGATCGCGGGCATCGACCGTCCGGTCGATCTCACCGGCCGGGCGGACCTGATGACCATGGCGCCGCGCCTTACCGACACTCTGGCGGCCGGCACGATCCTGTCGAGCGCCGACTTCGAGCTCGTGCCCGTCCCGGTCAAGACCGCCAATGCCGGCGGCTATGCCGATCTCGACCAGCTCGTGGGCAAGCAGCTTGTGCGGCAGAGCCGCTCCGGCATGATGCTCAAGCCGGCCGATGTTTCCGAGCCGACCGTCGTCACCCGCAATGACCTGGTGACCGTGACGCTCAAGGCCGGCCCCATGACCCTGACCGTCAAGGGCCAGGCGCTCAGCACCGTCGCCGCCGGCGAAAACGTCGATGTGCTCAACACCGTCACCAAGAAAATCCTCCACGGCGTCGCCAGGGCCGACGGCACCGTCGAGATCGTCACCTCAACCGCTGTCGCATCCCTCTAGGAGAGGCCAACGATGAACACGCTGAAACTCCTCTCCACTCTGGGCCTCATGGCCCTGCTCGGTGGCTGCGCCACCTTCGACCAGCTCTCGCGCGTGGGCGAGGAACCCAAGCTCACCGCCATCGCCGACCCCACGGCCCAGCCGGGCTATGCGCCCGTGAACATGCCCATGCCCGAGATCGTGCCGGCGAGCTACCAGCCCAATTCGCTGTTCTCCACCGACGCCCGCGGCTTCTTCAAGGACCAGCGCGCCCACAAGGTCGGCGATATCCTCACCGTCATCGTCACCATCGACGACAGCGCGCAGATCTCCAATGCGACCACCCGCAAGCGTACGTCCGGCAACGAGGCAAATGTCGGCACGACCCTGGGCTCGCTGTTCAACTCCAAGATCCCGGCGGTGGGCACCGACGTGTCGCCCTCGGGCGGCATCACCACCGGCGGCACCATGACCGATGGCGGCACCGGCACGGTCAATCGCAACGAAAAGCTCACCACCAACGTCGCCGTCGTCGTCACGCAGACCCTGCCCAACGGCAATCTTGTCATCGAGGGGCATCAGGAGGTGCGGGTGAACTTCGAGATCCGCGATCTCATCGTTCAGGGCATCGTCCGGCCCGAGGACATCCAGTCCGATAACACCATCGAGTCCGAGAAGATCGCCGAGGCCCGCATCTCCTATGGCGGCCGCGGCCAGATCACCGACGTGCAGCAGCCGCGCTACGGCCAGCAGATCGCCGACGCCATCCTGCCCTTCTAGCCGGACGGCGCCCGAGCTACCGGCCGCGCATTCCCCCATTGGCGCAGCCGGAGATCAGGCGGAGTCCAGAAGGGCCCGCCTTTCCTGAGGGGCGCAGTCTCCCCGGCTGCGCCCCGTCCCCTTGTCGCCAGTCGGCAATAGGCAGTAGGCAGTAGGCAGTAGGCAGTAGGCAGTAGCCGATAGACAGTGCCGACTGCCGACTGCCGACTACTGCCGACTGCCGACTGCCGACTGCCGACTGCCGACTGCCTACTGCCGACTGCCGACTGCCGACTGCCTACTGCCGACTACTGCCGACTGCCGACTGCCGACTGCCGTCTTTCCGAGGTTCACAATGCCCTCCCCCAACTCCGCCTTTGACAAACTCGCCGAGCTCGGCCGGAAGCTCGAGGCCATCGAGCACGCCCAGGCCATGCTGAGCGTCGACGAGGCGGTAATGATGCCGGTGGGTGGCGGCGAAAAGCGGGCCGAGTCGATGTCGGTGCTTGCCGGCATGTACCATGAAATGGCGACAGCCCCCGAGATCGCCGACTGGCTCTCAGCCGCCGCCGAGGAGCCGCTCGACGACTGGCAGAAGGCGGCCATCGCCGAGCAGCGGCGCGTCTATACCAACATGACGTGCCTGTCGGCCGATTTCGTGCGCCGGCAGGTCGTGGCGCGCATGCGCTCCGAACAGCTCTGGCGCGAATTGCGCGCAAACAACGACTGGGCCGGCTTCCTGCCTGCCTTCGAAGAGGTCGTGGCCATTGTGCGCGAGGAGGCCGCGCTGCGCGCCGCCGCTTTGGGCCTCGAGCCCTACGACGCCATGATGGAGCAGTACGATCCGGGCAATCGCGCCGCCGACATCACGCCGCTGTTCGATCGTCTCAAGGCCTTCCTCAACGATTTCGTCCCCGCCGCCATCGCGCATCAGCACGATAAGCGCTCGCGCCGTCCGCTCAGGCCGCTCAACGCGCCCTTCCCCATCGAAAAGCAGAAGGCCCTCGGGCTGGCCGTGATGGAGGCGCTCGGCTTCGACTTCGACCACGGCCGGCTCGATGTCTCGCACCACCCCTTTTGCGGCGGCGTGCCGACCGATGTGCGCATGACCACCCGCTACACCACAGCCGAGTTCCTCAGCTCGCTCATGGGCATCATCCACGAAACCGGCCACGGCCTCTACGAGCAGAACCTGCCCAAGCAATGGTCGCACTTCGCCGTCGGCAAGGCGCGCGGCATGGCCATCCACGAAAGCCAGAGCCTGTTTGTCGAAAAGCAGATCGGCCGTTCGGCCGAGTTCTGGGAATGGGCGATGCCGCTGGTGCGCGAGCACCTGGGCGAGGACAGCATCGCCGGCTGGGACATCGAGGATCTTCTCGCCCATGTTCACGAGGTCAGGACGGGCCTCATCCGCGTCGATGCCGACGAAGCGACCTATCCGCTTCACGTGATCCTGCGCTACGAGATCGAGAAGGGTCTGATCGAGGGCGCGATCGCGCCCCGCGACGTGCCGGACGAATGGCACGATCGCATGACGCGCTATCTGGGGCTCGGCACCCGCGACAACTACCGGGATGGCCCCATGCAGGACGTCCACTGGCCCGGCGGCGCCTTTGGCTACTTCCCCAGCTACACCCTCGGCGCCATGATCGCCGCCCAGCTTTGGGCCGCCATGGAGAAGGACATCCCTTCGGCGCGCGAGGACATGCGTCGCGGACATTTCGTCGCCATCAACCAGTGGCGCCGCGACAGGATCTGGTCGCAGGCCTCGCGCTGGTCCACTCCGGACCTCTTGCTGCGCGCCACCGGAGAAAGGCTTAACGCCCGCTACTTCGAAGACCACCTCAAGCGCCGGTATCTGTCCTAGCGGTGGGATCGACCCACGGGCGGAGCCTCGCAGGAGTGCCCGGGCACGCCACTACGCAGGGATCACGTGCCCGGTCCCGATCAGCACGATCGAGGCTCGCCCCTGCAGCGGTGCGTCGGCGCTGGGCACCTTGAGCGTGAACGTCGCTCCATTGGCACGGAACCGCACCACCGTGATCGGCCCCTCGAACGAGGCCGCTTCGATCTCGGCCGTCGGCGTGCCTTCGCTCCAGGGCACGAGCCGCACCTGCTCGGGCCGCAGCATTACGCGCGCCCGGCCGTCGGGAGTGGCTCGGCCGACCCGCAGGCGGCCAAGCGGCGTATCGACTTCGCCGCCCCGCACCTCGGCATCCATGATCAGGGCGTCGCCGAGAAAGCGCGCGAGCCCCTCGGTCCGCGGCTGCAGATAGAGCTCGCGCGGCGTTCCCGCCTGCACGACGCGCCCCTCCTCGAGCACGGCGAGCTGATCGGCAAAGCTCAGCGCCTCCTGCTGGTCGTGCGTGACGAGAATGCCCGTCACCCCCTCCTCGGTCAGGCGCCGCTTCACCATCTCGCGCATGTTCGAGCGCAGGCCCGCATCGAGCGCCGAAAACGGTTCGTCGAGCAGCATCAGCCTGGGGCGCCGCGCCAGCGCCCGCGCCAGCGCCACGCGCTGCTGCTGACCGCCCGAAAGCTCGTGCGGCATGCGCGAGCGGATGGCCGGGTCCAGTTCCACAGCCTCGAGCAGCGCGTCCACCGCCGCCGGATCGGAACGGGAATCCATGCCGAAACTGATATTGCCGCCCACGCTCAGATGCGGAAACAGCGCCCCCTCCTGCGCCACCAGGCCAATGCCGCGCCGGTGCGGCGGCACCAGGCGCAGCGGGCCGGCGATCTGCAGATCCTCGAAGGTTATGCTGCCCTCGTCCGGCGCCTCGAACCCCGCGATCAGCCTTAGCAGCGTCGTCTTGCCCGACCCCGACGCGCCCACGATGGCGGTCAGCGTGCCCGGTTCGATCGAGAGCGTCGCCCGGTCGAGGGCCCTTACCGCGCCATATCGTTTGCTGAGGCTGGAGATCGAGAGCAGCGTCATGGTCTGAGGGCCCTCTCTGCCTGCCGGCGCAGCAGCAGCGCCAGTGGCAGCGACAGCGCGATCATCAGCACCGCATAGGGAGCGGCCCCCACATAGTCGAGCTCGCTGGTGAGCGCCCAGAATTTCGTCGCCAGCGTCCGCGTTCCGTTCGGTGCAAGCAGCAGAGTGCCCGTGAGTTCATTGCCGGCCCCCAGCGCCACCAGCGCCACGCTCGCCGCGATCCCCGGTGCTGCGAGCCGCATCGTCGTTGTCACGACCGCCTGGACGGGCGGACGGCCCAGGCTCATGGCGGCGCGCTCCAGCTCGACCGGCGCCTGCGCCATCGACGAACGCAGGCCCGTCAACGCCCGCGGCAGGAACATCAGGACGTAGGCGAGCACCAGGGTAGCCGCAGTTTGATACATCGGAAGCGCCACCCTGACGGTGATCGAGACCAGCGCCAGCGCGACGATCAGGCCGGGCAGCGCTCCCACGTAGAGGTGGCAGGCCTCGAGCAGCCGCTGATAGCGGCCCGGGGCACGGACCGTCAGCCACGCCATCGGCGCCGCCGCGACCGTGGTGATGAGCCCCGCGGCGAGGGCATAAAAGACGCTCTGGCCGAGCGCCGCGCCGATCTCTGCGGGATGCCAGATCTGCAGTCCTCCGATCCACAGCCATCGCAGAAGCGTCCCCGCCGTGACGCCGATCGAGACCGCGACGACGAGCGACACCAGGGCGACGGCAATCGGCGTCCACCGCCCGAGCTGCTGCCGGCCCGGCTGCCGCGCCGCGCCGCTGCCGATCCGGGCGTACCGGCGATCCCCGCGCAGCAGCGCTTCGAGCCCAATCAGGGCGGCCGTGCACGCCACCAGCACCGCTCCCAGGAGATTTGCCGCGGCCCCGTTGTAGACGCTCTCGAACTGGTCGACGATCGCGGTTGCGAACGTGTCGTAGCGCATCAGAACGAAGAGCCCGTACTCGCCCATGAGGTGCAGCCCCACCAGCAGCGCGCCTGCCGAGACCGGCCAGCGCAGCTGCGGCAGCACGACCCGCAGAAACACCTCCGTCGGACTCTTGCCGAGTGCGGCGGCTCCGTCCTCGAGCGAGGGATCGAGGCGGCTGAGCTGCGCGGCGACAGGCAGATAGACGAATGGGAGGTAGGAGATGAGCCCGATCGCCACCGCGCCGGTCAGTCCGCTGAGCTGTGGTAGAGCAGTGTTCCAGGCATAGCTCTGCACGAATGCCGGAATGGCGAGTGGCGCAACCATCAGCGCCGCCCACCAGCGCGCGCCCGGCAGCGTCGTCCGTTCGGTCAGCCAGGCGAGCGCTACCCCCAGTATCGAGGCCAGCGGCAGCGTGATTGCCTCGAGCCAGATGGTATTGGCGATGAGTTCGCCCACCCGGGGGCGAAAGACGAGCTTGACGATCTGCTCCCAGCCGCTCGTGAGCGCGACCGCGATGACAAAGCCGAGCGGGACCAGGCTCAGGGCCGCCACCGCCGTGGCGGCGGCGAACACGCCTGTCCGTTGCGGCAGCCGGAGCCGCCGCGAAGCGGGATGACGAAGGGCGGCTACTCCGCTCAAGGCGATGGCTTTCCGGGCATTGCCGGCCCGCATAGCATTCCGCCAGGCTCCGCCGAAAGGGGCCAGTCGCCTCTCCGGCGGGGCATGGTGTCGCTACATTAGGCCTGCCTCCGTCATCATCTCGGTCACCCTGCGGCTGTCGAGGCTCGCAGGATCGACCGCCGGCGCTTCGAGCGTGTCGAGCGGCGGCAGCGCCGGATTGGACTGGGCCCCCTCGCCCACCGCATATTCGAACGAGTTGCCGGTCCTGAGCACATCCTGCCCGCCCGCCCCCGCGATCCATTTGAGGAACGCCAGCGCCTGCGCCTTATGCTTGGACGATTTGAGCACACTGCCGCCCGAGACCGACACGAATGCGCCAGGGTCTCCGCCCTTGAAGAAATGGAGGGCCACATTGCCGCTGTTCTCGCCGGTCTTGGCCTTATCGCCGAAGTAGTAATAGTGATAGATCACCGCGCCCTGAACCTCGCCGGCATTGACGCCCTTCATGGCGGCGGTGTTGCCGCGGTAGATCATGGCATTGTCCTTCATGGCCCTGAGCCAGCCGGCCGTCGCCGCCTCGCCTTTGAGCGACAGCATGGCTGCAACGATGGCCTGGAAGTCCGCCCCCGAGGGCGAAGCGGCCCACCGTCCCTTCCAGGTCGGATCGGCAAGATCCATGATCGACCTGGGCAGGTCGGCGTCCTTGAGCTGCGTGGTGTTGTAGACGAACACCGTCGAGCGCGCCGCGATCCCCACCCAGTTGCCCGAAGACGGCCGGAAATTCTGCGGCACCTCCGAGAGGATCTCCTGCGGCAGCGGCTCCAGCAGTCCGGCATTGTCCAAGAGCGCCTGGGCCGGCGAATTCTCCGTGAGGAACACGTCGGCAGGCGATGATGGTCCCTCCTGCAGCAACTGGTTGCCCAATTCGGTGTCGCTGCCGTTGCGCAGCGTCACCGCAATCCCGGTTTGCTTGGTGAAAGCGTCCGCCCAGGCCTGCGTCAGCTCTTCGTGCTGCGCATTGTAGACGATCAGCCCGTCATCCTGAGCCCATGCGGGGCCCGCCATCCAGGCGGCCATGAGCCCGGCCAGAAGTGTGAAGCTTAGGCGCATCGATACCTCGCGATAACCAATCGACCGCGGGCGACATAAAAATCTTGACCC
>DASZSH010000211.1:0-9474 GCA_035548755.1 Devosia sp. | reverse complement strand
ATCCGCAAGCTCTGGTACAACCTCACCATCACGGCGGCCTCTGTGGCCGTGGCGGTCTTCGTCGGAGGCGTCGAGGCCCTCGGGCTTGTCGGCGACCGGCTGGCGCTGACTGGTGGGATCTGGGATGTGGTGGGCCGCCTCAACGGCAATCTCGCGAGCTTCGGCTATGCCATCGTCGCCGTGTTTCTCCTGAGCTGGCTGGCGTCGACGCTCATCTGCCGCTTTCGCCGCTACGACGACGCCCCGCAGGTCTGAATTGGCCTTTATAGGCTTGTATTGATCCGCTAAGCCGCATTCGGCCGCTTGCGCCGCCGGCCCTCGTCCGGTATCGTTCCCGGCGTCGGGCAGGCGGCCGTGCGAGCCGCTCCCCGGGGAGGATGCGAGGGGTGCGACCAGGCCGCCGCCAGACCATCATCGACGTCGCCCGCCAGGCCGGGGTGTCCAAAAGCACCGCGGCCCGTGCGCTTTCGGGCGGCCTCGAGATCAGCGAGGCGACGCGTGAGCGGGTGCTCAAGGCCGCCCGTCAGCTCGGCTACGAACGCAACCACCTCGCCGTCGGCATGCGCTCGGGCCGCTCGGGAATGCTCGGCCTCGTCATTCCCGACATCGCCAATCCCTTCTGGGCCGAGGTGGCCCGCGGCGCGCAGGACCGCGCCGCCGATGCCGGCGCCTCGCTCCTCATCTTCTCCTCCGACTGGGATCATGCGCGGGAAGCGCACCATCTGAGCGTGCTGCGCCAGGCGCGGGTCGATGGCGCCATCATCAATCCTGTGGCCGACAATTTCGACGACCTGAGCCGGTTCGGCCTGCCCTTCGTGCTGATCGGCTCGAGCGCCGAGCGCTTTCCCGAAACCTCGAGCGTCGGCTCCGACATCGCGCAGGCCGTGCGGCTGGGGCTCGATCACCTGCTCTCCCGCGGCCACCGGCGCCCCTGGCTCCTGCTCGGGCCGCGCTGGCGCATCGCCCGCGCCCGCTTTCTGCGCACCGTGCATGACCACTGCGTCGAGCGCGACGTCGATCCGGCGACCCTGCCCATGGAGGAGGGCGAATATACCGTGGCCGGCGGCCACGCCGCCATGCGCCGCATTCTCGAGGCGGATCGCTCGGCGCATGTGACGGTGTTCGCCGCCAACGATCTGATGGCGCTGGGCGCCATGCTGGCGGCGCGCGAGCTCGGCCGCCCCTGCCCCACCGATGTGTCGATCCTGGGGTTCGACGGCATTCCCGCCGGCGCCTTCTCCTGGCCCGGCCTCACCACCATCGAGAAGCCCGCGCGGGCCCTCGGCCGCCGCGCGGTCGAATGCCTGCTCGACGAGATAGCGGGCCGCGCCGACCATGGGCGGATCTACCTCCCATGCCGCCTGGTCGAGCGCGGCTCGCTGGCCGACCTCTCCGCTGCCGGCGACCGCCAGGACGTGATCTTCGCCGATCCCCGTCCCGCCGGCGTCATTGGCGTCGAGCCGTCCCGCGCATCGGCCGAGGCCGGTCCCCGTCCCGCCGGCGTCACCGGAGTCGAGCCGTCCCCGGCATCGGCCGAGGCCAGCTAGCCATGGCTCAGACGCATCCCGAACCCATCGCCGCCACCGTTCCCGGGAACGTTCCCGCAAATCCCGGAATTTCCCGCTGGGGCGTCGCCTGGCGCAAATGGTGGCCCTATTACGCCATGATGTCCCCCGGCATCCTGTTCTTCCTGATCTGGCACTACGTGCCGATCTGGCAGGTGCAGATGGCCTTTGAGCAGGTGCGCATCATCCCGCCCAACCTCTGGGTCGGCCTCAAGAATTTCCAGCAGCTCTTCGCTTCGCCCGTCTTCTACCAGGTGATCCTCAACACCCTGATCATCTCGGCCATGAAGCTGCTGTTCGTCTTCCCCGTGCCCATCATTGTCGCGCTGCTGCTCAACGAAGTGCGGTCGGGAACGTTACGCAAATGGATTCAGTCGGCGATCTACCTGCCCCACTTCCTGAGCTGGGTCGTCATCGCCGGCGTCTTCATCGCTCTGCTGTCGCCCAGCGATGGAGCCGTGAATCAGCTCACTCAGTGGTTCGGTTTCGGCCCGGTCAACTACATGACCAATACCGGAACCATCCGCTGGGTGCTGATGGCGTCGGAAAACTGGCGCTCGGCCGGCTGGGACAGCCTGCTCTATCTTGCCGCCATCATTGCCATCGATCCCGCGCTCTACGATGCCGCCGACATCGACGGCGCCAACCGCTGGCAGAAGATCCGCCACATCACGATCCCGGGAATCACTCCCACGATCGCCACTCTCTTCATCCTCAACATGGGGATGTTCCTGAGCGCCGACCTCAATCAGATCATCAACATGCAGAACGACGTGAATGCGTCGACGATCGACATCATCGACACCTACGTCTATCGGCTGGGTCTGCAGACCGGCGAGTACGCCCTGGCCACCGCTGCGGGACTCTTCAAGGCCGTGCTCGGCATGGCTTTGGTGCTGATCTCGCATCTGGTCAGCAAGCGGTTGACCGGCAAGGGGCTCTGGTGATGACCGAAGCCCACGCCATGCGCCCGGCCAGAACGCCGCTCGAGCGCATGGAATATCTGCTGATTGTCTCCAGCCTGCTGCTGATGGTGGTTGTGACGGTCCAGCCGCTGTTGAACCTTCTCGCGCTGTCGCTGAGCGATCCCAGCAAGGTCGCGGGCTTCTCGGGCCTCTCCATTCTGCCAGACGGGTTTTCGCCCGACGTATGGCTCCTGCTGCTGCAGCATCCCTATGTGCAGCGCGGCATTCTCAATTCGGTGTTCATGACAACGGCCAGCGTGATCCTGGGCACGCTGGGCACCGCGCTCATGGCGTGGGGCATGTCGCGTCCTGGCCTGCCGCTCCGGCGGACTCTCTTCATCTTCGTGCTCGTCACCATCGTGTTCGAGCCCGGCATCATCCCCGACTATTTCCTCATGAAGCAGCTCGGACTGCTCAATTCCTACTGGTCGGTCATCCTCTTCAAGGCCGTGAACGCCTGGTACCTCATCATCCTCGTCCGCTTCTTCGAAGAGATCCCGCAGGAGCTGATCGAGGCCGCCGAGATCGACGGCGCCAATCCCTTCCAGATCTTCTGGCGCATCGTGCTGCCCCTGGCACGTCCCGCACTGGCGACGATCGCGCTCTTCTATCTGGTCTTCCACTGGAACGAGTTCTTTCACCCCATGATCTATCTCAACGACCAATCGAAATGGCCCCTGCAGGTCGTGCTGCGCCAGTTCGTCATCGGCGGCGACAAGGTGGCGATCGTGGGCGCCGACAATGCCAACAACAATATCGGCATCGGCCAGATCAACATCCGAGCCCTCAAGGCGGGCATGATCCTGATCACCATCCTGCCGATCCTCGCGGTCTATCCGCTCATTCTCAGATTCTTCACCCGCGGAACCATGATGGGAGCGGTGAAGGGATGAAGTCGACCGAACCAAAGCACAACAGGAGGAGAATCCATGCTTCGTAGAACATTGCTGATGTCGAGTGCCGCCCTGGCGCTGACCGTCGCACTCGCAGCGCCCGCTCTGGCGGATCCGGTGACCATCAGGCTCGTCAGCAAGGACCTGCTGACCACCAACCCCGACGACGTCAAGGAAATCCAGGCGATCGAGGCTGCTCTCAAGGCCCAGGGGACCGATCTCGATATTCAGATCGTCGACATGCCCGGCTCAGGTTATGCCGACGCGCTCGGCGTGAAGCTGCTTTCTGGTGACATTCCCGACGTCATCTACTTCCAGGGCGGTGATAAGAAGATGGCCGACCAGGGCATCCTCGAAGATCTGACGCCGTGGATCGACAAAGAGCCCAATCTCAAAGCCGCCCTCTGGCCGCATAATGTCGAACGGCTGAAGAACTATCCCTATCTGCTCTATATCTACCCGCCCCGCGCACCGCAGCCCGTCATGCGCAAGGACTGGTTCGACAAGCTCGGCTTGCCCCTGCCGCAGACCGTCGACGACTACGAAAAGCTGTTCAAGGCGATCCACGACGCCGACCTTGATGGCGACGGCAAGACTGGCGACACACTTGGCTGGACAGGTTATCAGAACTCAGCAGAACTCGATTCCATATTCAACCAGGCGTTTGGCGTCACTGGCACCTGGATGAAGGACGCCTCCGGCCAGTGGGTCAATGCCCGAACGACCGACCAGGAAAAGGCAAAGCTCGGCTGGTACGCCAAGCTTGCCTCCGAGGGGCTGCTGGACAAGGAGTTCGTCACCAACACGTTCGATGTGAAGGAAGACAAGTTCTATACCGGAAAGGCCGGCGTGATCTTCGCGTCCTCGCCCGAGGTCGTGGACATCTACTATGGCAAGATGAAGCAGGCGCACCCGGGCGAGGACATCTCGCTTATCCTGTTGCCCCTGCCCAAGGGTCCCGGCGGTCAGGGGCTGCAGGCCGTGGACGTGAGCAAGGAGTCGCGCGGCTTCGCAATTTCTTCGACCAGCGCCCACAAGGAGGAGGCAGCCAAGCTCCTCGACTTCATGGCATCGACCGAGGGACAGAACATCGACCGCATGGGCTTTGAAGGCGAGCAATACACCAAGGACGCCAGCGGCAAGGTCACGTTCACGGACAAGATTTCGACCTGGTACGCGCGCTTCTTCAATGCCGCGAACTGGACGCCACCCACACCTCTTCTGAGCGCGACTGCGCAACAGGACCTCGACACCATCAAGGCCAACTTCAAGCCTGACAACGCCTTCGTCTGGCCGGCAGACTACGCCGCGGACCTCGATGCGACCGAGAAGGTGTACCGCTCCTGGGCTGCAAAGTTCATCACCGGCGAAGCGAGCATGGATCAGTGGCAGCAATTCATCGACGAGTTCAATGCCGCCGGCAACCAGCACATGACCGACTACGCAAGGACCGTGCTTAAATGACCACCGACGACGAGGGCCGGTCCCTGCGTGGACGGGTCCGCGCCATGCTCTATGGCGTCGCCCTCGGCGACGCCCTCGGTGCCCCGGTTGAGAAACTCTCGGCTGGGGACATCCGCGCCCGCTATGGCCGAGTGACGTCCCTGGACACCCAGTGGCATCGCATGAGCGGCCCAGAGGCAGCCCGTGGCGGCCGCATCCGCGGCAACGGTATCGTCACCGACGATACGCTCATGACGCTTGCGCTCATGAACATCTATCAACGCGAAAGGCGCCATCTCGACGCCTGGGATATGGCAGCAGGCATGGTGCGGGAGATCGCCTGGACACCGCGCTGGATTCCGGAGCTGCAGCGCGAAACCATGCTGATCGAACGGCTCTTCTACCCCGAAAAGTGGATCTACCAACGTCTGCAGCTTGCGAGCGCCGATCCGCGCCAGGGCGGGATTGGAAATATGGTGAACTGCGGCGCGGCAATGTATATCGCCCCCGTCGGAGCCGTGAACGCCTGCGATCCGAAGGCTGCCTATGACGAGGCTGTCGCCTTCGCCGCAGGTCACCAGCAAAGCTTCGGGCTCGAAGCTGCCGGAGTGATGGCGGCCGCGGTCGCAGCGGCTTTCGTGCCTGATACGGGAATCGAAGATGTGATCGAGGCCGCACTTGGCCTTGCCAAGGACGGCACGCGGAGCGCGATCGCCGCCATTGCCGAGGAGGCGCACCGACTGCGCCGTATCGGCGCCGATCATCCCACCGTGACCGAAACGTTTCACGCCGTGGTGGCCGCCTACTCGCCCATGGGCGACGACGTGAATCACACGGCCGACAAGGCCGGACTCGCCACCGATGCCTATCAGCCCTCGCGGACCCATGCGATAGAAGAGCTGCCCCTTGCCCTCGGCTTCGCATTGGTCAACGAAGGCGCCTTCCGCCAGAGCATCGAAGATGGCGTCAATTCCGGCCGCGATACCGACTCGATCGGCGTGATGACCGGTGCGATCCTCGGGGCCCTGCACGGCGAAGCGGTAGTCGATGCTTCCGAGCGGGCCCAGCTGAATGCTGCCAACCGATTTGACCTCACCGTGCTGGCTGACAACTTTGTCGATGCTGCCCTCGCCATCATTCAAGCCGACGCCACGCGTGCAGAAGCCATCGGACGCGAACGCGGCGCGCTGCTGCGTAACGCAACCACACCCGCCAAAGTCGCCTAGGACCACGACGTGACTGCAAAGGACATCTACGACCGAATCTATGCCGGCATCATCGCCAAGGCCATCGGCGTACGCCTTGGCGCGCCGGTCGAGCCGACCATCTGGACCGAGGAGCGCATCCGCAAGACGTATGGCGAGATCACGCAGTATCTACGCGACTTCCGCAATTTCGCCGCCGATGACGACACGAACGGACCGGTCTACTTCATCCGCGTACTGCGAGACTACGGGCTAGACTTCACCGCAGAACAGGAAGGACGGACCTGGCTCAACTACGCCGCAGAAGAGCACGGCATGTATTGGTGGGGTGGCTTCGGCCGCTCGACGGAACATACCGCCTACCTCAACCTCAAGAACGGCATTCCGGCGCCTGCCTCTGGATCGATCGCAACCAATGGCGCCGCGGTGGCCGAACAGATCGGCGGACAGATCTTCATCGACAGCTGGGGCTGGCTCAACCCCGGGAATCCTCGGCGTGCCGCCGAAATGAGCGCGCGCGCCGCGAGCGTGGCCCACGACGGCAACGGCCTCAACGGCGCCCGCTTCGTGGCTGCCGCTATTGCTCAGGCATTCGCTGCCAAGTCGATCGACGAGATCGTATCGGCCGCCATGGCAGAGATCCCGGCCGACAGCGAATATGCCCGCGTTGCCAACGCGGTGATTGGCTACTATCGATCGCACCGCGACGATTGGCGAGGCTGCCTTGCCATGCTGACGGCCGATTTCGGGTACGACCGCTACCCCGGCGTATGCCACATCATCCCCAATGCGGGGGTGCTGGTCATGGCCATTCTCTACGGCGGCGGCGACATGCCCCGTACTGCCGAGATCGCCACCATGGCCGGCTGGGACACCGACTGCAATGCCGGGAATGCCGCGGCCATCGTCGGAACATTTCAGGGCCTCCAGCCCGGCTGGGACAGATACCGCAAGCCAATCAACGATTTCCTCGTGACCTCGGGCGTCTTGGGAACGGTCAACATCCTCGACATTCCGAGCTTCGCGCGAGAGCTTGCCGTGCTCGGCCAGCGCCTCAGAGGCGAGGCGCCCGACCCCATCTGGGTGGAGGACTTCGAGCGCCGAGGCCTGCGCTTCGACTTCGACGCGCCCGGTTCCACCCACGGTTTCCGCACCGAAGGCAGCAATCAGATCCTGCTCCGGCACTCGAGCGAGATGCACATGCAGGGCTCGCGCGGGAGCCTCGAAATCGAGCTCGACCGGCTGGAGCGCGGCCAGGGCGGACGCGTCTTTTATAAGCCATGGTACCGCCAGGCCGAGTTCGACGACGACCGCTATCGTCCGATGCTCACCCCGGTTGCCGATGATGGGCAGCTCGTGCGCTTCAAGCTCAGGCTCGACCCCTGGAACGGCGACGGAAATCTCCGCGTCGTGCCTTACGTGCGTCGCGCCATGAGCCGGCGGATCGAGGAATGCGGCGCATGGCTCGTGCCGGCGAGGGACGAGTGGCAGGACTATGCCTTCCACATCCCCGACGGCCAGGGCGAGGCGGTGGACGAGATCGGCATCCTGATCGAGTATTTCGGCCGGCTGAAATTTCTTGGCCGGCTCTTCCTCGCCGATTTTTCTGTGACCGGGCCGGGCCGGGTGACCATCGATCCCGCCATTGAGGCGCTCGAATGGGGTGGTGTCACGCGCTTCACGTGGAACCGCGGCCATGCCACCCTCGAGGACGGGGAGATTCACCTGCACACCGCAACCGACGCCGACATGTGGACCGGCAACGCCTATCTCCGCGATCAGCGGGTGACCGCGGAACTGACCCCGCTGGCGGGTCGGTCGCATCTGGTTTCCGCGCGTGTGCAGGGCACGTCGCGCTTCTATGCCGGCGGCTTCGACGGCGATGACGTCATCCTGCTCAGGGAGGACCACGGCACGGAAGTCCTCGCGCGCGCTCCCTTCGCGCATGCGCCCGGACGGCGCTACCGGCTGGAGCTGCGCGCCATGGGCGACCGACTGGCGCTTTCGGTGGACGGCCGCGAGCTGCTGACGGCCGCCGATGGCGCCTACCGCTACGGCATGGCGGGCCTGCGAATGCGATCGGCCGGGCGGATGAAAATCAAGCGGCTGGAGATCGAAGACTTTGCCTGAGCCGATCCATTTCGATGCGGCGGCGCAAGGTCCGCTGCATGGCGTGCGCGTGATCGATCTGAGCCGGCTCGTCGCCGGCAACATGCTGAGCCTGCAGCTCGGCGATTTCGGCGCGGACGTGATCAAGGTCGAGCCGCCCCAGGGCGACCCCCTGCGCGAGTGGCGCGAAGACGGGCACGCGCTGTTCTGGAAGGTCTATGGCCGCAACAAGCGCTCGCTCGTGCTCAACCTGCGTGAGGCCGATGACCTCGCCGCGCTGCGCAGACTGCTTGGTACCGCCGATGTCTTCATCGAGAATTTCCGCCCCGGTACGCTTGAGCAGATGGGGCTCGCGCCCGCAACGCTTCTCGAAACGAACCCAGATCTCATCGTCGTGCGCGTCTCCGGCTTCGGACAGACTGGCCCCTACGCCCGGCTGCCCGGCTTCGGCACCATCGTTGAAGGCATGAGCGGCTTTGCCGATCGCACCGGCTTTCCCGACCGCGAACCGGTGCTGCCCCCCTTGGCGCTCGCCGACATGATCGCCGGCCTCTACGGAGCTTCGGCGACGGCGACGGCACTCCTCGCGCGCGAGCGCGGCCTCGCCCGCGGGCAGGTGATCGACCTCTCCCTGCTCGAACCGATGGTTTCCGTACTGGGGCCCGAAGCTGCAATTTACGCGGTCACCGGCCGCGTCAAACAGCGCACCGGCAGCGCCTCCAGCACCAGTTCGCCACGCAATGTCTATAGGTGTCGCGACGGGCGCTACGTCGCCCTATCGGGGTCCACGCCGCAGGTGGCGCGCCGCGTCTTCGAGATTATCGGCCGACCCGAGATGAATGACGACCCGCGCTTTGCGACGAACTCCGATCGCGTCCGCAACCGAGCTCTGGTCGATGCCGCCGTAGGAGACTGGTTCGCGCTGCACGACCGCGATGAGGCTCTGCGCATCATGCGCGAGTCGGGCGCAACCGTCGGTCCGATCTATTCGGCCGCCGATGCCGCAGTCGACCCGCACTTTCGGGGACGCGCAGTCATTGTTGAAGCCGAGGACCCGGACCTCGGCCGGCTGCCAATGCACAACATCGTGCCCCGGCTTTCGGCGACGCCCGGTGTGTGGCGCCGGCCCGCGCCGCGCCTTGGCGAGCATACGGATGAGATTCTCGCCGAGATCGGGATCGAACGATGATGCTGCGCTCGCTGCTCTATGTCCCAGCCCATTCCGAGCGCTTTGTCGGCAAGGCGCATGAGCGAGGCGCCGACGCCATTATCCTCGATCTCGAAGACTCGGTTC
>DASZSH010000210.1:0-33392 GCA_035548755.1 Devosia sp. | reverse complement strand
TTGATGCGCACCTCGCCCCTTACGCCATGGGCCGCCCCGATGCGGCCCATCAGCAACTTCCTGGGCGAGCTCGCGCCCATCTCACTCCGCCGGAGTTTCGGCCGGCGCGTTCGCTGCCGCGGCCTTGTCGGCGGCGGCCTTCGCCCTCGCTTCGGCGCGCTCGGTGGCCTTCTTGCCCGGCTTGGCGCGCTCGGGATTGTTGCGCGGCGCGCGCTTGGCAAGGCCTGCCTTGTCGAGGAAACGCAGCACGCGGTCGGTGGGCTGGGCGCCAACGCTCAGCCAATGCTGAATGCGCTCGCTCAGCAGCGTCACGCGCTTGTCGTCCTCGACCTTGGGGTCGTAGGTGCCGACCTTTTCGATGAAGCGCCCGTCGCGCGGCGAGCGGGCGTCGGCGACGACGACGTGGAAATAGGGCCGCTTGGTGGTGCCGGCGCGGGCGAGACGAATCTTGAGAGCCATTGGTGGTTCCTTGCGTTGACTGTGGGAGGGCGTTCTATTTCTTCTTGGGCACAAAGCCGCCGCCCAGACCGGGAAGGCCGGGGAAGCGCGAGGCGCCGCCGAGACCGGGCAGGCTGCCCGATCCCGATTTGAGGAGCTGGCCGACATCGGAGGGCAGCTTGCGCGACATATCCTGCGGGGCCGCAGGCGTTCCGCCGGCGCCAGGCTGCATGGCGGCCGGATCGATGCCCATCTGGCGCGCCATAGCTTCGAGCTGCTTTGGATCCATCTTGGATGGGTCGATGTCGCTCAGACCCGGCATCATCGAGCCCATCTTGCCGCCGAACATTCCGGCGAGCGAGCCCATGCCGCCTTTGCTCACCTTCTTCATCATGTCCGCCATCTGGCGGTGCTGTTTCATCAGCTTGTTGACGTCCTCGACCCGGGTGCCCGAGCCTTTGGCGATGCGGATCCGGCGCTTGGCGTTGAGAATGTCGGGGTTGGCGCGCTCGGCCTTGGTCATCGAGTTGATGATGGCGATCTGGCGGTCGAACATCTTGTCGTCGAGATTGGCGCCGGCCATGGCCTTCTTCATCTGGCCCATGCCGGGGAGCATGCCCATCAGCGCGCCCATGCCGCCCATCTTCTTCATCTGCAGGAGCTGGCTGCGCAGGTCCTCGAGGTCGAATGCGCCTTTCTTGAGCTTCCGGGCCATCTTGGCCGCGTCTTCGGCCTTGATGGTTTGGGCAGCCTTTTCGACAAGGCTCACAATGTCGCCCATGCCCAGAATACGGTCGGCGATGGAGGCGGGGCGGAAATCCTCGAGCGCGTCGAGCTTCTCGCCGGTGCCGATGAGCTTGATCGGCTTGCCGGTCGCAGCCCGCATCGACAAAGCCGCGCCGCCGCGTCCGTCGCCATCGACGCGCGTCAGGACGATGCCGGAAATATCGACCCGCTGGTCGAAGGCGCGCGCCAGGTTCACCGCGTCCTGGCCGGTGAGCGCATCGGCGACCAGCAGAATCTCATGCGGGTTGACCGCGGCCTTCACGGCGGCGGTCTCGGCCATCAGCTCTTCATCGACATGGGTGCGTCCGGCGGTATCGAAGATGACCACATCGTAGCCCCCGAGCCGGCCCTCGCGCTCGGCGCGGCGGGCAATCTCAACCGGCGTCTCGTCCTGCTGGATGGGGAGGGTGTCGACGCCGATCTGCGCGCCAAGCACGCGCAGCTGCTCCTTGGCGGCCGGCCGGCGGTCGTCGAGCGAGGCCATCAGCACCTTCTTGCCCTGTCGCTCCTTGAGCCGCTTGGCGATCTTGCCGGCATGCGTGGTCTTGCCGGCGCCCTGCAGTCCCACCATCAGGATGCCGACCGGCGCGGGGGCGTTGAAGTCGAGCGGCGCCGGGACGTCCCCCAGCACCTTCACGAGCTCGTCGTGGACGATCTTGACGACCTGCTGGCCCGGCGTCACCGAGCGGGTGACCTCGGCGCCGACGGCGCGCTCGCGCACCTGCTCGACAAAGGCCTTGACCACCTCGAGCGACACATCGGCCTCGAGCAGGGCGCGCCGGACCTCGCGCAGGGCCTCATCGACATCGCCGGGGCTGAGCGCGCCGCGGCCGGTGAGGCCCTCGAAAATCCTGCCGAGCCGTTCGCTGAGGCTTTCGAACATTCCGTTTCCTTCCCGGTCTTGTCACCGGGATATGGTTGGCTCGCGCGCAAACGCCAAACACGCCCCGGGGCGCGTCGCGCTGCGGGGCGTTTGCCTTGGGGATCTCTTTATACCTTTGCGGGTCCCGTCCGGCGGTTCAGGTCAGGCCTGAGCGAAGTGGCGGCTCAATAGGCGCGAACGGCCACCGAGTCAAGGAAACGGCCTGCCACTGGCAATTCTTCGGCACTTCCGCCATATAGTGCGCGCACCCTGATCCAAGGCAAACGCGCGCACTCACATGGCCGGCGTCCCCTATCTGAAGATGAACGGGCTGGGCAACGACTTCGTCGTCGTCGACGCGCGCGCCGACGGCCGCAGGTTTTCGTCCGAGGCCGTGCGTGCCATCACCGACCGCGTCAAGGGCGTCGGCGCCGATCAGTTCATCGTGATGGAGAAGCCCTCCGCGCCGGGCGTCGATGTCTTCATGCGCATCTACAACTGCGACGGCGGCGAGATCGACGCCTGCGGCAACGCCACACGCTGCGTGGCCGCGCTCGTGGCCGAGGAGCTGGGCCGGCAGGCGGTCCGGCTGCAGACCAATGCCGGGCTTCTGTCGGCCGAGGTAACCGGCGATCTGGTGACGGTCGACATGGGAACGCCCCGGTTCGACTGGGACCAGATCCCCCTCAGCGAGGAATTTGCCGACACCACCGGCATCGAGCTGCAGATCGGCCCGATCGACGCCCCGATCCTGCATACACCTTCGGTGGTCAATGTCGGCAATCCGCACGCGATCTTCTGGGTATCGGACGTCGAGAGCTACGATCTTCACCGTTTCGGGCCGCTCCTCGAGAACCACCCGATTTTCCCCGAGCGCGCCAATATCAGCCTCGCCCAGGTGGTTTCCGCCGATCGCGTGAAGGTCAGGGTGTGGGAGCGCGGGGCGGGGTTGACGCTGGCCTGCGGCACGGCGGCCTGCGCGGTCGCCGTCGCGGCGGCGCGCAAGGGTCTCACCGGCCGGGCCGTGGCTATCGAACTGCCCGGAGGGCCGCTCGAGATCGACTGGCGGGCCTCCGACAACCACATCCTCATGACCGGCACCTGGTCCCTCGACGGGGAGGGCGTGTTGCCCGAAGAGTGGCTCCGGGCCGCATGAGCGTCGAAACGCTCACCTTCGGCTGCCGCCTCAACGCCTATGAGTCCGAAGTGATGAAGGCCGAGGCGGAGAAGGCCGGTTTGTCAAGCGCCTTGATCATTAACACCTGCGCCGTTACGGCCGAGGCCGTACGCCAGGCGAAGCAGGCCATCCGCAAGGCGCGGCGCGAAGCGCCCGAACGGGCGATCATCGTCACCGGCTGCGCGGCTCAAACCGCGCCCCGCGACTTTGCCGAAATGGCGGAGGTCGATCTCGTGCTGGGCAACGCCGACAAAATGCGGGCGCAGGCTTACGCGCCGATGGCATTGGGCGTGCCGCTCAACGACAAGGCGCAGGTCAACGACATCATGTCCGTGCGCGAGACGGCGGGCCATCTCATCGAGGGCATGGACGGGCGCGCCCGGGCATTCGTCCAGGTGCAGAACGGGTGCGATCACCGCTGTACATTCTGCATCATCCCCTATGGCCGCGGGCCCTCGCGTTCGGTCCCCATGGGCGCGGTGGTCGAACAGGTGAAGCGGCTTGTTGGCAACGGCTTCCGCGAGCTGGTGCTCACCGGCGTCGATATCACGAGTTATGGAACAGATCTGCCGGGGAAGCCCAGCCTTGGGCGGCTCGTGCAGTCCATTCTGCGCCACGTCCCCGATCTTCCGCGGCTCAGATTGTCTTCCATCGATTCGATCGAAGCGGACGAGGCATTGTATGACGCCATAGCTTCGGATCGGCGGCTGATGCCGCACCTGCATCTCAGCCTCCAGTCGGGCGACGACCTGATTCTCAAGCGCATGAAGCGCCGGCACTTGCGGGCCGACACGCTCGATTTCGTGGGCCGCATCCGCGCCCTTAGGCCGGATGTGGCGTTCGGCGCCGACCTTATTGCCGGCTTCCCCACGGAAACCGAAGCGATGTTCGAGAATTCCCTCAGGATCGTGACCGAAGCCGGGCTGACCCATCTCCACGTCTTTCCATACAGTTCGCGGCCGGGCACCCCGGCGGCGCGCATGCCGCAGGTCGCGCGCGAGGTTGTGCGGGATCGCGCGGCACGGCTCAGGACCCTGGGCGATACTCAATATAGCAAGTTCTGCCAGTCGAGGGTCGGCCAGATCGAAACGGTGCTGGTCGAGCGCGAGGGGCTGGGGCGCACCGAGCAGTTCGTTCCGATCGCGGTTCCGGGGCACGCGCCGGGCGAGATCGTTACGGTGCGGGTCATGAGCGCCTCGCCTGTCGGCCTTGCGGGCGAACCGGTTCGGACGGCAGCGTGATGGCCGAGGACAAGCCGGGGCTCCTCAGGCGTCTGTTCGGCGGCGAGACGGCCCATCCGCCTGGCGCGCCGGATCAGGTGCACCCGCGCGAGACGCCTGGTCCGCCCGAAACGCTGCCGCCGGACGCGACCGAGCCCAAGCCAAGCTGGTTCCAGCGTCTGGCCTCCGGGCTCAAGCGCTCGTCGGATCAGTTGAGCGGCGGCATCGCCTCCATCTTCACCAAGGCGCGGCTCGATCAGGCGATGCTCGATGAGCTTGAGGATGTGCTGATCCAGGCCGATCTGGGGGTCGACACGGCCGCCCATATCATCGACACCCTCCGGCGCGACCGGTTCGAGCGTACGATCACGGCCGACGATGTCCGCGAACTTGTGTCGGGGGAAATCGCGGCGGTGCTCGCGCCCGTCGCGCAGCCGCTCGAGATCGATCCGCACAGAAAGCCGTTCGTCATCCTCATGGTCGGGGTGAACGGCACGGGCAAGACGACGACGATCGGCAAACTTGCTTCGCTTTACCGCGCGCAGGGAAAATCGGTCATGCTGGCCGCCGGAGACACCTTCCGCGCCGCCGCCATCGAGCAGCTGCAGGTGTGGGGGCAGCGCACCGGCGCTCCCGTCGTCGCTGGCGCGGCCGGGTCGGATGCCGCGGGGCTTGCCTTCGATGCGCTGACGCAGGCGAGGGCCAGCGGCAGCGATCTGCTGATCATCGACACGGCGGGGCGGCTGCACAACCGCGACGAATTGATGGGCGAGCTCGAAAAGATCATCCGCGTGATCAAGAAGGTCGATGCGACCGCGCCGCATGCCACGCTGCTCACGCTCGATGCCACGACTGGACAGAATGCGCTCAATCAGGTCGAAATCTTCGCGCGGCGGGCCGGGGTGACCGGGTTGGTCATGACCAAACTCGATGGAACGGCGCGCGGAGGGATACTCGTGGCGATCGCCAGGAAGTTCGGTCTGCCGGTTCACTTCATCGGCGTTGGCGAGGGGATCGACAATCTCGAGCCGTTCACGGCGGCCGAATTCGCGCGCGCACTGGTGGGCGAGGTCTAGATGGCCGAGAGCGCCGGTGACAAGGACGAGGTCAAGTGGGCCGAGCTCAGGCCCCAGCTCATCAAGATGGCGCTCGAGCTCGGACCGCTCGTGGTGTTCTTCATCGTCAACGCCCGGGCCGATATCTTTGCCGGCACCGCCTGGTTCATGGGCGCCATGGTGATCTCGCTCATCCTGAGCTGGCTGCTGCTCAAGAAGGTCGCGCTGATGCCGCTCGTCACCGGAGTGGTCGTGCTGATCTTCGGCGGGCTGACGCTGTGGCTGCACGACGACACCTTCATCAAGATGAAGCCGACGGTCATCAACTCGCTCTTCGGCGCGGTGCTGCTGATCGGGCTTTTGTTCCGGCTGTCGCTGCTGCGCTACGTCTTCGGCGACGTTTACAAGCTCAAGCCCGAAGGCTGGACCGTGCTGACCCTGCGCTGGGGGCTCTTCTTCTTTTTTCTCGCCGCACTCAACGAGCTGGTGTGGCGCACCCAGAGCACCGATTTCTGGGTCGCCTTCAAGGTGTGGGCCACAATGCCGCTGACGGTGATCTTCGCCGCGATGCAATTGCCGGTGCTCAGCAAATACGCGCCCGACCACAAAGTGCACGAGGTCATTCCGCCGATGGACCCGCTGCCCTAGGCAGGGCGGCAGATCATCCGGCGTTCTTCGCGCGCTCTATGGCAGGCAGCAGCTCGCGCTCGATGTCGTCCATGGCGAGCGGGCCGGTGTGCTTGAAACGGATCACGCCCCTGGCATCCACGACGAAGGTCTCGGGCACGCCGTAAACGCCCCAGTCGATCGAGACGCGGCCGTCGGCATCGGCGCCGATTGCGTCGTAGGGATTGCCGAGCTCGGCGAGGAACGCGGCGGCCTGCTCGGGCGCATCCTTCTGGTTGATGCCGTAGAGCGCCACGCCGGTCCTGGCCTTGAGCGCCATGAGGGCGGGATGCTCGTCGCGGCAGGGAATGCACCAGCTCGCAAAGACGTTGACCACGCTCACCTTGCCCCCGAGCTTGGCGCTATCGAAGCCCGGCACCGGAAGACCCGCGACCGGGGCCAGCGAAAACTGCGGCGCGGGCCTGTCGATCAGCACCGATTGCACCAGCGTGGGGTCGCGGTTGATGTTGAGGGCAAAGACCGCGATCAGCCCCACGAGCGCGACCAGCGGCAACACTGCAAGAGCGATCCGCAGCGGACGATTCACGTGGCGGACCTGCGGCGGATACCCTGCGCCTCGAGCGCGGCAAGTTTCTGCCTTGCCTGGCGCGACTGCCACCACACGGTCGCGATCAGCGCCAAAGTGACAAGGCCGACGCCGGCGTAGGCCCAGACGATGAAGATGGCGTCCCCGGCGTGCGTCTGCATCAGGCGCTCCGGGCTGCCGCCTGCCGGCTCAGGCTGTCGGCGCGGCGGCTGAGGATCTCGGTGCGCATGGCGACGATCTCGAGCAGGGCAAAAAGCAGCGTGAAGGCGAGGAGCATGATCAACAGCGGCGTCAGAATGGACGCGGGCATCTTGGGGCCCTCGGGGGTGAGGATGGAATCAGGCTGGTGCAGGGTGTTCCACCAGTCGACCGAGAACTTGATGATGGGGATGTCGAGCGCGCCCACCAGCGTCACCACGGCGACGATGCGCGCGGCCCGCAACTGGTCGTCGAAAGCGCGCCAGAGCGCGATGATGCCCAGATAGATGAAGAAGAGAACGAGCGTTGAGGTCATGCGCCCGTCCCACTCCCAGAAAGTGCCCCAGGTCGGCCGGCCCCAGAGCGAACCGGAATAGAGGGCGAGCGCGGTGAACGTCGCCCCCAGCGGCGCGGCGGCCTTGGCCGTCACGTCGGCGAGGGGATGCCGCCACACCAGCGTGCCCAGCGACGCCAGGAACATCACGCCGTAGACGGCCTGGCTGAGCCAGGCGTTTGGCACGTGGATGTACATGATGCGCACGGTGTCGCCCATCTGGTAGTCGGGGGGCGAATTGAAGAAGGCGAACCACAGCCCTGCGGCAAAGGCGAGGGCGGTCACGATGCCCAGCGGCCACAGCAGCGGCCCGCTCCAGGCCATGAACGCGCCGGGATGGGCAAGGCGCGAGAACCAGTTCTGCTTGGGGGCGGCGCGATCGAGTGTCATGAGGTTCTCTATTCCGATCCTACGCGCAAGGCGAGGGCCGCGGCAAACGGGCAAAACGCCACGGAAACAAGGCTGATGGCGGCGAGGAACAAGGTTGCGGCAGTGCCGCCCTGGGCGGCCGCGGCGGCCCCGGCCCCAAAGATCAGCACCGGGATCGAGAGCGGCAGCACCAGAACGGGCGCGAGCAGTCCCCCGCGCCGAAGCGATACGGTCACCGCTGCCCCGACCGTGCCGAACGCGGCCAGCGCCGGCGTGCCCAGCAGCAGCGACAGAGCCGTGCGCGTCCAGCCGGCCATGTCCATGGACAAAAGCAGCGCCAGCAGCGGGGAGGCGGCGAGCACGGGCAGCGCCGTGAGCAGCCAGTGGGCCAGCATCTTGCCGCCGACCACGGCCTCGAGCGGGATCGCCGCGTGACGGAAAAGCAGCAGCGTGCCGTCGTCCTCGTCGGCGCGGAACAGCCGATCCAGTCCCAGCAGCATCGCCAGAAACGCGGCAATCCAGACCAGCCCAGGGGCAAGCTTCTGCAACAGGATGCGGTCGGGGCCGATGGCAAACGGAACGATGGCCCCCGCCATGACGAAGAACAGCACCAGCGTCAGCGCATCGGCGCCGCCCCGCAGGGCGAGCCTGATGTCGCGCCCCACAATGGCGAGCAGCCCGTTCACTGGCTATCCCCGAGCGTCAGCGTGGCGGTCGCCCCGGGGAGATCGTGATGGGTCGCGGCGATCACCGCGCCGCCGCTGCCCAGCCGGGCGGCGATAAGCGCTGCGGCGATGGCGTCGCCCTCGGCGTCGAGAGCTGCGGTTGGCTCGTCGAGGAGCCACAGTTTCCGGTCGGTCACCAGCAGCCGCGCCAAAGCGAGCCGCCGTGTCTGGCCGGCGCTCAGATAGCCCGCGTCCAGGCGGTCGAGGCCGCCGAGTCCCACGATCCTGAGCGCCTCGGCCGGGGTCAGGCCGGTCGGGCCGTTCACCTTCCGCCAGAAGGCAAGGTTCTCCTCGAGCGTCAGGCGCGCCTTTGCGCCCGCGGCATGAGCCAGCAGGTGCAGCGCCGGCGGCTCGCCCCCCCAGTCCAGGGCGCCGGCGTCGGGCCGCAAGATGCCGGCCAGGGTCAGCAGCAGGCTCGATTTGCCCGCTCCGTTGGGTCCGCGCAGGAGCAAAAGCGTTCCGGGCGCCAGGACAAAGCCGAGCCCGGAGAATAGCCGCCGCCCCCCGCGGCTCAGGGCGAGGTCGCGGACCGTCAGCAGCGGCGTCCCGGGGCTCATGGCGGCCATGCCTAGAGTGCCCGTATCGGCGCTGGCAAGTGTCATTATGGTTGACTATAAGGCGCTCGAAGTCTCGAAACGTTCCAGATTTCGCATCGTGCGGTCCCCCCGCGGGCCTCCCGCAACCCGGACCGCCCTGCTGCCTCAACGCTGTTCTTCAAAGGCGGACCCGTGACCAAATCCCTCGACAGTTTCAAGTCCAAGGCCACTCTCAAGGTCGGGGACAGGACCTACACCTATTTCTCGCTGCCTCAGGCCGAGAAGAACGGGCTCGCCGGGATTTCGAAGCTGCCGCACTCGATGAAGGTGGTTCTCGAAAATCTCCTGCGCTTCGAGGATGGGGTGACGGTCACCAGGGACGACATCCTGGCGGTGGCCGCCTGGCTCAAGACGCGCACGTCCGAGCACGAGATTTCCTACCGCCCGGCGCGCGTGCTCATGCAGGATTTCACCGGCGTGCCCGCCGTGGTCGATCTCGCGGCGATGCGCGATGCCACCAAAAAGCTCGGCGCCGATCCGCAGAAGATCAATCCGCTGGTGCCGGTCGACCTTGTCATCGACCACTCGGTGATGGTCGATTCGTTCGGCTCGCCCCTCAGCTTCCAGCAGAATGTCGAACTCGAATACGAGCGCAACGGCGAGCGCTACGAATTCCTGCGCTGGGGGCAGAAGGCGTTCGACAATTTCCGCGTCGTGCCGCCAGGCACAGGCATCTGCCACCAGGTCAATCTCGAATATCTCGCCCAGACCGTATGGACGCGGCAGGACGAATCGACCGGCGAGACGATCGCCTATCCCGATACGCTGGTGGGAACGGACAGCCACACCACCATGGTCAACGGCCTCTCCGTGCTCGGCTGGGGCGTGGGCGGCATCGAGGCCGAGGCGGCCATGCTGGGCCAGCCCATCACCATGCTGATTCCGGAGGTCGTCGGTTTCAAGCTGAGCGGCCGCATCAACGAGGGCATCACCGCGACCGATCTGGTGCTCACCGTCACCGAGATGCTACGCAAGAAGGGCGTGGTCGGCAAATTCGTGGAATTCTACGGGCCCGGACTCGATTATCTCAGCCTCGAGGATCAGGCGACGATCGCCAACATGGCCCCCGAATATGGCGCGACCTGCGGCTATTTCCCGGTCGACACCGATACGCTGAGCTATCTCGAAACCTCGGGGCGCGACGCAAGCCGCGTGGCGCTCGTCAAAGCCTATTGCGAGGCGCAGGGGATGTTCCGGCAGACGCAGACCCAGGATCCGGTCTTTACCGATACGCTGGAGCTCGATCTGGGCAGCGTCGTGCCCTCGCTGTCCGGACCCAAGCGGCCGCAGGACCGCGTGGCGCTCAGGGATGCAGCGCCGAAATTCGCCGAGGCCCTCAAGGACATCACCGGCGGCCGCAAGGAACGCACCGCGATGCCGGCCTCGGTGGGCGAGAGCCGCTATGTCGACGAGGGTGCGACGGGCGTCGACGACATTCCCGAAGAGGCGGCCTTCCCGGTCAAGGGCGCCGACTACGGGCTTGCCGACGGCCATGTGGTGATCGCCGCCATCACCTCGTGCACCAACACGTCAAACCCCTCCGTGCTGATCGCGGCGGGCCTTGTGGCGCGCAAGGCCCGGGCGCTCGGCCTCAAGGTCAAGCCGTGGGTGAAGACTTCGCTGGCGCCCGGTTCGCAGGTCGTCACCGACTATCTCACGGCGGCCGGCCTGCAGGCCGATCTGGACGCGCTCGGATTCAACCTCGTGGGCTATGGCTGCACCACCTGCATCGGCAATTCCGGGCCGTTGCCGACGGCGATCTCCGAATGCATCAACGAGAACGACCTCGTGGCGGTGTCGGTGCTGTCGGGCAACCGCAATTTCGAGGGCCGCGTCAACCCGGATGTACGCGCCAACTATCTGGCCTCGCCGCCGCTCGTGGTCGCCTATGCGCTGGCGGGCTCGATGAACGTCAACGTCGCGACCGACCCGCTCGGCACGGGCAAGGACGGCCAACCGGTCTATCTCAGGGACATCTGGCCGACCAACCAGGAGGTGAGCGAGATCGTCCGCAAGGTGATCACGCCGCAGATGTTCCTCAAACGCTATTCCGACGTGTTCAAGGGCGATGCCAACTGGCAGTCGATCGCCGTCGAGGGCGGGGAGACCTACCGCTGGAACAGCGCTTCAACCTATGTGCAGAACCCGCCCTATTTCGACGACCTGAAGATGGAGCCCGCGCCGATCACCGATATCAGCAATGCGCGCATCCTCGGGCTCTTCCTCGATTCCATCACCACCGACCATATTTCGCCGGCCGGCTCGTTCAAGCCGACCACGCCCGCGGGCCAGTATCTGGTCGAGCGGCAGGTGAGCCCGCGCGATTTCAACTCCTACGGCGCCCGCCGCGGCAATCACGAAGTGATGATGCGCGGCACCTTCGCCAACATCCGCATCAGGAATCAGATGGTGCCGGGAGTGGAAGGCGGTTTCACCAGGGGCCCGGACGGAAAGCAGACGACGATCTACGAGGCCGCGATGGCCTACCAGAAGATTGGAACACCGCTCGTCATCTTCGCCGGCAAGGAATACGGCACGGGCTCGTCTCGCGACTGGGCGGCCAAGGGCACGCGGCTTCTGGGCGTGCGCGCGGTGATTGCGCAGTCGTTCGAGCGCATCCACCGCTCCAACCTCATCGGCATGGGCGTGCTGCCCTTGCAGTTCGCCGAGGGCGAGAGCTGGCAGAGCCTGGGGCTGACGGGCGAGGAGTCGGTCAGCATAGAGGGGCTAGCTGCCCTGACGCCCCGCGCCTCAGTCACCGTGCGGGTCGCGTTCAAGGACGGCACGGTCAAGCAGGCGGTCACCCGCTGCCGCATCGATACGGTCAACGAGCTGGATTATTACCGGCACGGGGGCATTCTGCATTACGTGCTGCGGAACCTCGTTGCAGCCTGAGCCGACGCCGCCCGCGCCGGGCGGCGGCGCTCACCCGCGCAACACATGTAATTGACTCGATCTGTGGCCGGCCTTTGCCTAAAAAGGCGGCATGCAAACGATCACATGTCTCATCGCCGCAACGGCGGCCGCACTGGCGGCCGGCCCAGCCGCTGCGGCCGAGGTGCGTGATCATCCCAGGGCGGTGCTCGAGCTGTTCACCTCGCAGGGCTGCTCGTCATGTCCCTCGGCCGATGCCCGGCTGGGCGATCTGGGCAAGAGCCCCGATCTCATCACGCTGGCCTATCATGTCGACTACTGGGACTATATCGGCTGGACCGACACCTTCGGCGCCAAGGCCAATTCCGACCTGCAGCGGTCTTACGCCCAGAGCTGGGGGTCGTCACGGATCTACACGCCAGAGCTCGTGATCAACGGCCGACAGGGCGTGGTCGGCTCGCGCGAGAAGGACGTGACCGACGCCATGAGCCAGGCCGGGCTCGACCTGCCGGTCGAACTCAAGCTCGGCGACAAGATGCTCGAGGTTACGGTGGGCCCGCGGTCGGACGGCGCGAGCGCCATGGTCTGGCTGGTGACCTTCAGGGACCACGCCCAGGTTTCGATCGAACGCGGCGAGAATGCCGGCCGGACCATGGATTACACCCAGATCGTAACGGGCCGGCAGATGCTGGGGATGTGGGATTCGGCCAACGGCACGCGGCTGAAGCTGCCCCTCAGCGAGCTCACGGCCAACGGGGCCAATGGCGCCGCGATCCTCGTCCAAACCGACAAGGATGGATTGCCGGGCGAAATCCTGGGCGCCGCCTCGGTTCAGCTCTAGCGCTTCCGGCCGGCCAAAAACAAACTCCCGCCAGAAGGCGGGAGTCTGCGATGACTGACTGTGCATGAAGGTGTGAGCGGCACCGGGCATCATGGTTTGGGGGCTCGGTCAGCCCGGTGCCGATCACTGGAGGCAATGATGGAATCATGCCGGTCCAATCGGGCCGAAGCGGGGATACTTTGTGGCGGGATTTGGGAAATCGGCCCTGCCGCTGTCCCCCGCACAACCGTCGGGGAACCCGCGCAGCAGTCGCCACGGCCGCCCGAGTCTTCGCATCGGCTTGCGCTCGGCGGCGTTCTCCGCGATCATGACAGCACTGTCACGATAGGTCGCCGATGGCCGAGGCCGAACCCCAGCAGCGTTCCGCAGAGCTGATCGACTTTCTGAGTCCGGGCGGGCCGCAGCCTCCGCGGCAAAAGCCCTATGTCGGGTTCGACCGGCGGGAGCTCAACACCATCCTCAACCTCTACGGCCGCAAGGTGGCCGCCGGCGACTGGCGCGATTACGCCATCGACTTCCTCAAGGACCGGGCCCTGTTCTCGGTCTACAAGCGCAGCTCCGAGCGGCCGCTCTACGTCATCGAGAAGAACCCGAAATTGCGCGCCCGGCAGGGCCAGTACATGGTCACGAGCCAGGAAGGCCGCGTGCTCAAGCGCGGCCACGAGCTCGAAAATGTGCTGCGCGTGCTGGAGCTTGCGGTCGTTTCGTGACCGCTGTCCGGCGGGCGCGGGGATGCCTTGCGGCTCAGAGCGCCCGCTGCATATGGACGATGTCGAGCCAGCGGTCGAATTTGTAACCCAGCGCCTCGTAGCGGCCGATCAGGCGGAAGCCGTGCTTTTCGTGCAGGCGGATGGAATTGGCGCGCTCGGCGGTGATGACCGCCAGCATCTGCCGGAAGCCGAAAGCGCGGCTCTTGTCGAGGAGCTGGGCCAGTAGCGCCGTGCCGATGCCGCGGCCCTGCGCCTGGGGGGCAAGGTAGATCGAATCTTCGGCGGTGAAGCGATAGGCCGGACGCGGACGGTAGGTGGAGGCATAGGCATAGCCGATGGTCGAGCCATCGAGCTCGGCGATGATCAGGGGATGGCCAAGCTCGACGATATGGCCGAACTTCTCGGCCATCGCAGTTTCGCCCGGCGGTTCGGTATCGAAAGTGGCTACCGAAGTTTCGACGGCGTGGCGGTAGATCGCAGCGATCGCGGGCACGTCGGACCAGGCAAAGGGGCGGAAGATGGGGTCGGACATCGGATTCTCGGGCAATAACAAAGGGCCGCGATCCTTGCCGGACCGCGGCCCCTGTTTAAGCCGATCGGCTTTCGCCTTTCCAGTTAGCTCCGCTGATTGCCGAAGATGCGAAGCAGGAACAGGAAGATGTTGATGAAGTCGAGGTAGAGCGAAAGCGCGCCCATGACCGCGGACTTGGTCAGCACATCGCTGCCATAGCTCGCATCGTAGCTCTCCTTGACCTGCTGGGTGTTCCAGGCTGCAAGGCCAAGGAAGATCAGCACGCCGACGACGGAGACGGCGAAGGAGAGCGCGCCCGAGGGCCAGAAGACGTTGACGATCATGGCGACGAACAGGCCCCACACGCCCATGATCAGGAACGAGCCGAAGCGGGTGAGGTCGGTCTTGGTGGTGTAGCCATATAGGCTCATGCCGCCGAACATTGCCGCCGAGATGAAGAACACCTTGGCGATCGAGGCGCCGGTATAGACGAGGAAAATGGAGCTCAGGCTCAGCCCCATCACCGCGGCGAAGACCCAGAAGAGAATCTGCGCGGTCGCCGGCTTCATGCGCTGCACGCCGAAGCTGAGGGCAAAGACGAAAGCGAGCGGGGCGAGGATCACCACCCAGCGCAGCGGCGACAGATAGATGGCTTCGCCAAAGCTCGTGAGAGTCTGGCCGTCGCTGGTGGCCGCCATGTAGGTGAACCAGGCAACCAGGCCGGTCACCACCAGGCCGATGCCCATATAGTTGTAGACCTTGAGCATGTAGCTCCGAAGGCCCTGGTCGACGACCGCGGCGGTTCCTGGCCGCGCGGCGACTGACGGACGTTCGAATTCAGCCATGGTCGAGTTCCCCTTTCGTGGACCGCGCGCTGCTGCGCGGGGCTTTTGCGTGAGAATATGGACGGGGCGGCCGTCCAATACAAGGCCCGTGCGCCACCTTAACAAAGTGTAACCTTGCCGGGGCAAGGACTTACGGGCTTCAATCAAAGTGCATCGTCATCAACTTGCGGCCCTGTCGCACTATGTTAGGGTCGATTCGGCGCCGGTGCCGAATCGGCGACGTCACGTGGAGACGGGTCAGTGCCCAGGCTCTTTACCGGCCTCGAAGTCCCCTACGACATCCAGCTGGCCCTTTCCCTCAAGCGCGGCGGCCTCACCGGGGCGCGCTGGATCGACCCCGAAAACTATCACATCACCCTGCGCTTCATCGGGGACGTCGACAATCGCACGGCCGACGAGGTGACCTTCGAGCTCGAAAAGCTCAACCACTCGGAATCCTTCAGCGTGCGGCTCTCGCACCTGGGCACTTTCGGCGGCGATACGCCCAGGGCCCTTTATGCCGGCGTCGAGAACAACGCGGCGCTGCAGCGGCTGCAGGCGGCGCAGGAGCGCGTCCTCAGGCGGGCGGGGCTCGAGCCCGATGCGCGGCGGTTCGTGCCGCATGTCTCGCTGGCGCGGCTCAGAGGCGCTTCGGCGGTCGAGGTGGCCGAGTTCATCCATCAGGCCGGACAGTTCTCGCCGCTCGAATTCCGGGTGGGGCGGTTCGTGCTGTTTTCCTCCAAGGCGTCGGTGGGCGGCGGCCCCTATCTGGTCGAACAGTCCTATCCGCTTGCGGCCTGAGACAATGCCGGCGGGCTTAACCCCTCGTTAACCCTCCCGGGGCGACAAAAACCTGCTGAAATCGGTGTCAAATTGCCGACACGATTGCCAACAATCTTGCCCCATCTCCGTTGCGGGGCCGGGTTTGAGACCTTGGTAACCATACCGTGGCAGCCTTCAGGGGCACCGTTCGGCACCGGCTGCATCTCGTCAGGGGTATTACGGACATGACTTTTGTGCGGCGCCGGCTTCTTTCCGGCATGGTGACGATTGCCCTGGCGTGCTCGGCTGCGCCGGTCATGGCGCAGTCCTCCCCCACAAATCTGGGCACTTTCAAGAGCTGGACGGCCTGGCAGGGCCAGGACGACTACGGCAGGATCTGCTTCATCTCGGCTGCCCCCGACAGTTCGGAGCCGACCCAGATCAATGGCAAGCCGATCAACCGCGACCCGGTGCATTTCCTGGTCATTCACCGCGACAAGGCTCCCGCCATCAATGCCGACGGCACGGCCGCCAAGGACAAGAACGGCAACCCCGTCTTCCGCAAGGTGCGCAACGAGGTGCAGACCCTGATCGGCTATCCCATGCAGCCCACCTCCGACAGCTTCACCCATTCGGCCGAGATCGACGGCAAAGCCTGGCCGATGAAGTCCATCCCCGACGATCCCTCGACCCCCATCAAGGACGACGAAGCGGCCTGGCTCGCCAGCATGGACGACGAGGCGGGCTTCGTCGCCGCGCTCAAGGCGGGCACCAAGCTTGTGGTCCACGGCACCTCGGCGCGCGGCACCAAGACCACCGACACCTATTCCCTGGCCGGGGTCACCGCCGCGATGGACGCCATCGACAAGGCCTGCCCATAGGCGGAACGGAGCCCGACCGCCGCCGTTACCGGCGCGAACCCCCAGATCCGAGGTCGCATGTCACCCCGTCGCGCCACCTTTGCCATCGCACTGGGCCTTGCCGCGAGCCTTGCCCCGCCGGCCTTTGCGCAATCGGTGCAGCTTCTGGGCACGTTCAAGGACTGGGCCGCCTACTCGGCCTCCGAAGGGGCCGGGGCGGTCTGCTTCGCCATGAGCAAGCCGGTCACGGTCGAGCCCCAGCCGGACGGCTATACGCAGGCCTATCTCTATCTGACGCATCGGCCCTCGGAGAACATCTCCAACGAACTCAACCTGGTGGCCGGCTTCGAATTCGCCCCGGACCAGCCGGCGACGCTGCAGGTGGGCGGCAAGAGTTTCGACCTGTTCACCCAGAAGGATGCCGCCTGGCTGCTCGACGCCAGCCAGAACGATACGCTCGCCAGCGCCATGCGGGCGGGGACCGCCGTGGTGATCCAGGGCACGACCAGCAAGGGCATCCTTGTCAGCGAGACATTCTCGCTCAGCGGAGCCACCGCCGCGAGCCGCGCCATCGACAGCGGCTGCTAGGGCTGTTTTGCGTCGCGCGGCGCCCTATGTTAAAGCGCCGCCCCGATTGTCCGGACGTCCCATGAGCATCGCCCTCAACCTCGATCATGCGAGCACACCGCCGCGCGCCGGCGCGGCGCGGCGCAGTTCGCTCGTGGGGCTGGGCAAGACCGAGCTCAGCGCCGCGCTTGCGGCGGGCATCGGGCTCGACGAGCGGGAGGCCAGAATGCGCGCGGCCCAGCTCTGGAACTGGATCTATGTCAACGGGGTCACCGATTTCGAGCGCATGAGCAACATCCAGAAGGGTGTCCGCGCCAGACTGGCCGAGACCTTCCTGCTCGACCGGCCCGAGATCGTAAACGAGCAGGTGTCGATGGACGGAACGCGCAAATGGCTCTTCCGCTTCCGCGATCCGCTCAATCCGCGCCTGCCGCCGGTCGAGATCGAAACGGTCTATATCCCCGAAGACGATCGCGGCACGCTGTGCGTCAGCTCGCAGGTGGGCTGCACGCTCACCTGCTCGTTCTGCCACACCGGCACGCAGACGCTGGTGCGCAACCTGACGGCGGGCGAAATCCTCGGGCAGATCCTGATGGCGCGCGAGCGGCTGGGCGATTTCCCGGGCGGAACGCGGCCGGCCGATGGCGGCCTGGTGCCCAAGGGCGAGACGCGGGCCATCACCAATATCGTGATGATGGGGATGGGCGAGCCGCTCTACAATTACGACAACGTCAAGCAGGCGCTGCAGATCGCCTCGGCCGAGGACGGCATATCGCTTTCCAAGCGACGGATCACGCTTTCGACCTCGGGCGTGGTGCCGCAGATCGAGCCCTGGGGGCGCGAGGTGGGCACCATGCTCGCCATCTCGCTGCATGCGGTGCGCGACGATCTGCGCGACATGCTGGTGCCGATCAACAGGAAGTGGCCGATCAAGGAGCTGCTCGCTGCGGTGCGCGCCTATCCGCAGCTCTCCAACGCCAAGCGCATCACCTTCGAATATGTGATGCTCAGGGATATCAACGATTCCGATGCCGATGCGCGCGAGCTGGTGCGGCTGTTGAGCGGCATCCCGGCCAAGATCAATCTCATCCCGTTCAACCCCTGGCCGGGCACCAATTACGACTGCTCGAGCTCGGCGCGGATCGAGAAATTCGCCGATATCGTCAACCGGGCGGGCTATGCCTCGCCGGTCCGCACCCCGCGCGGCCGCGACATCTTCGCCGCCTGCGGCCAGCTCCGCAGCGAAAGCGAGCGGCTCAGCAGGAAGGACCGCGAGGCGCTGACGGGTGCCTGAGCTCGCTGCGATCGGCTTTGATGCCGACGACACGCTCTGGCATCACGAGCGCTTCTATCAGCTCACGCAGGCCCGTTTCGCCGAGCTGCTCAGGCCCTATGCCGATCCGCATCATCTGAGCGAGCACCTCGCTGCGGCGGAGCGGCGGAACCTGCCGCACTACGGCTTCGGGGTCAAAGGCTTCACGCTCAGCATGATCGAGACGGCGATCGAGATCACCGATGGGCGCGTTCCCGCAAGCGTGCTTGGCGACGTGCTCGAGGCCGGGCGCGACATGCTGCGCCATCCCATCGAGCCCTTGCCGCATGCCGAAGACACGCTCAGGGCGCTCGCCGGGCGCTACCGGCTGGTGCTCATCACCAAGGGCGAACTGCTCGATCAGGAGCGCAAGCTCGCCGCCTCGGGGCTGGGCGAGCATTTCGATGCGGTCGAGATCGTCTCGGACAAGACCCCCGAGGTCTATGCACGGGTCTTTTCGCGGCATGGCCAAGGGGCGGAGCGCGCCCTGATGGTGGGCAATTCGCTTGCCTCCGACATCGTGCCGGCGCTGGCCGCGGGCGCCTGGGGCGTGCACGTGCCCTCGGGTCACGACTGGGCGCTTGATGCCCATGAGGGAGCGATCGAAGACGCGCGGTTCCGGGCGATCGCGGATCTGAGCGGGCTCTTGCCGGTGATCGAAGAGATCGGCTAGCTTCATGTCTCCGGCGCGGTGCGATGGTCGCACGTCTGATCCGAGATTTCGGTGACGCCTCTTTCACGGGAGGCATCATGCCCATCGCAGTCAAGCGCATCTCCGCCGGCGACGCGCCGGCTTTCGATCAAATCGCCCCAGACGTCTTCGACGAGCCCGTCGATGCGGCCCGGCTGCGGGACTATCTGGCCGCGCCCGGCCACCTGATGGTTCTGGCGTTCGAGGGCGGGCTCGTGGTGGGCCAGTGCGCCGGCGTGGTGCACCGGCATCCCGACAAGGCGACCGAGCTTTATGTCGACGAAGTGGGCACCGCCTCGACGCATCGCCGTCAGGGCATCGCGCGGGCGATGCTGGAGGCGATGTTCGCCTGGGGCCGCGAGCTCGGATGCACGGAGGCCTGGCTTGCGACCGAGCTCGACAACGAGGCGGCCAACGCCCTCTATCGCGGCCACGCTCCGGTGGAGGCGGCGGCGATGCAGTATTATCTCTTCCGGCTCTGAGACGCGGCCGGAGGGGCGGTGCCCGCCCGGCCGCGCGGGGGGGATCAGACGAAGGCGGCGCTGCAGGGCGAGCCGGGCAGGGCCAGGTCGCTCAGCACGTCGGCCAGTTTCACCGACTCGCCGGGGGCGAGCATCTTGGGCAGCAGGACGACGCCGTCGTCATCGGTCGTCGGCGACGCCCAGGCGACCTGGCGGCCGGAGTCGATGGTCGTGGTGCCGAAGTTCATGATGTAGAAGTCGGCGCCGCGCACCTTGCACTCGAGGCTGGTGAAGCCGTGATGATGGTCCGGCTGGCCCGGGTAGTTGGTCGGCGGGATCGGCAGCGGGATCGGGCCGGGATAGTTGGGGGTCACCATCGCCGAGGCGAAGGAGGTCGAGGCGGTCAGCGCGACAAGCGCGGTTGCCGCAAGCTTGGTCAGGTTGGTCATTTCGAAACCTCATCAATTGTACGGAACGGCGGAGGGTCTCCACCAGGGTTGGCGAGGTTGTCGCGCCACGGCCTTGAACGAAGCTTGAGCGGAGTTTTTAGCTGGCGTTCATGGCGCCGGGCCGGGCGCGGCGCGCTCAGTCCTCGCCCCGGATCCACTCGATGCGCGAGCCGCCGCCGCCCTGGGCAAGCAGGCGCGCCAGTTCCGGTAGAATAAGATTCAACTCGCCCTCGAGCGTGAAGGGCGGGTTGACCAGGATCAGGCCGGACCCATAAAGCCGGCCGGAGGTCGCGGGCATGATCGTCAGTTCGGCACGCAGCATGCGGGCGATGCCCGTGGCCTTGAGCGCGGACAGGAAGCTGTTGACCTCGCGCGGCTGCTTGAGCGGATACCACAGCATGTAGAGGCCGGTCGCCCATTTGCGGTGGGCCCGGGCGAGGCCGTCGACAAGCCGGTCCCATTCGCCGTCCTGCTCGAAGGGGGGGTCGACCAGCACCAGTCCCCGCTTCTCCTTGGGCGGCACATAGGCGTTGAGCGCGAGCCACCCGTCGAGCTCGGTGACGCGGGCCTGGATGTCGCCGGCAAAGAGCGCGGCAAGGGCCCGGGCGTCCTCCGGGTGCAGTTCGAGCGCGGTGAGCCGGTCCTGCGGCCGGAACAGCGTTCTGGCAATGAGCGGCGAGCCCGGGTAGCGCGCCAGCGTGCCATTGGGGTTGTCGCGCGCAACCGCCTCGAGGTAGGGCCGCAGCAGTTCCCGAACCTCGGGCTTCGGTTCAGCCGCGAGCAGGCGGCCGATGCCCTCCCGCCATTCCGGCGAACGCCGCGCCGCCTCGCCCGTCAGCCAATAGCGTCCCGCGCCGGCATGGGTATCGATGATGCGGAAGGCCGCCGGCTTGCGCTTGAGGTATTCGAGCAGCCGCGTCAGCGTGACGTGCTTCATCACGTCGGCGAAATTGCCGGCATGAAAGGCATGGCGGTAGTTCACCGGGCGCGCCCCGGCGGCGCGGCCGGCACGGCCGGCGCGGCCGGCACGGGGCGCCGGCTCCTGTCCCTCCCGGCCAGGCATGCGGCGCTCATGCGTGCCGCGCCTGAGCGCTGAGGATCAGCGCGGCAAAGCCGGCGAACACGCCGGCGAAGCCCCAGTTGAGAAGGCGCTCGACAAGCCGGCTCCGGGTCAGCGCGCGGGCGATCCAGTCGGCGAACCAGACAAGGGCGAGGCCCGCGGGCAGCGACAGGGCGACATATTCGAGACCGAGAAAAAGGAGCTGGCCCGGCGCGCCGGGATCGCCCGCATGCACGAATTGCGGCAGGAAGGTCACGAAGAAGAGCACGACCTTGGGGTTGAGCAGGTCGATCATGACACCGGCGAGAAAGCTCTGGCCAAGGGAGGGAGGCTGCCGCGCGGCGGCGGCGAGGCGGAAGCCGCCGCCCCTGCGGACGGCCTGCCAGGCGAGCCAGATCAGGTACAGCGCCCCGGCGATGCGAAGCGCAAGAAAGAGCGGCGGGGCGGCGACGATCAGGATGGAAATGCCGAGCGCCACCAGGGCCGAGTGGACCAGCAGGCCCAGAAGCGTGCCCAGCAGGGTCATCATGCCGTGCGGCCGCCCGTAATTGATCGAGCGCGAGAGCTGCAGCGCCATGTCGGGTCCGGGCGTAACGATCAGAACCAGCGAGGCGAGCGCGAAGGCGAGGATGGTGGCAAGAGGCGGAACGAAGCTCGGCATGGGCGCGGTCATTGCATGGCGCGGGCCGCTTGACTATAGGGCGGGGGCCCGGGCGGGCCGCGGGCCCGGAAACCGGGCAGTCCGGCCGGCGCAGAAACGCACCCGGCCCCTCCCAAGCGCAGGCCACAGGCAGATGAGCAACGACATCAAGAAAATCGTCCTCTCCTACTCGGGGGGCCTGGACACCTCCATCATGCTCAAATGGCTGCAGGAGCACTACAGGGCCGAGATCGTCACCTTCACGGCCGACCTCGGGCAGGGCGAGGAGCTGGAGCCGGCCCGGCGCAAGGCCGAGATGTTCGGCATCAAGGACATCCGCATCGTGGATGTGCGCGAGGAGTTCGTGCGCGATTTCGTCTTCCCGATGTTTCGCGCCAACGCGCTCTATGAGGGACAGTATCTGCTGGGCACCTCGATCGCGCGGCCGGTGATCGCCAAGCATCTGGTCGAGATCGCGCAGGAGACGGGCGCCGACGCTATCGCGCATGGCGCGACCGGCAAGGGCAACGACCAGGTGCGTTTCGAGCTCACGGCCAATGCGCTCGATCCCTCCATCCGCGTCATCGCCCCCTGGCGCGAGTGGGATCTGCGCAGCCGCACGCAACTGCTCGATTATGCCGAAAAGCACCAGATCCCGATCGCCAAGGACAAGCGCGGCGAAGCCCCGTTCTCGATCGATGCCAACCTGCTGCACACCTCCTCGGAGGGGCGCGTGCTCGAGGATCCCGCCCAGCCTTATCCCGATTACGTGCCGCAGCGCACGGTCGATCCGGAAAAGGCGCCCGACGAGCCCGAAATCATCACCGTGGGCTTCGAGAAGGGCGATGCGGTTTCGGTGAACGGGGAGAAACTGTCCCCGGCCATGCTGCTCACCCGGCTCAACGAGCTTGGCGGCAAGCACGGGATCGGCCGGCTCGACCTCGTCGAAAACCGATTCGTGGGCATGAAGAGCCGCGGCCTCTACGAGACTCCGGGCGGCACAATTCTCCTTGCCGCGCATCGCGGCATTGAGTCGATCACGCTCGATCGGGGCGAGGCCCATCTCAAGGACGAGCTCATGCCGCGCTATGCCGAGATGATCTACAACGGCTTCTGGTATTCGCCCGAGCGCGAGATGCTGCAGGCGGCCATCGACCACACGCAGCGCTTCGTGTCCGGGGAGGTCACGCTCAAGCTCTACAAGGGCTCGGCCAGCGTGATCGCGCGCACCTCGCCCAATTCGCTCTATTCGATGGATCTCGTGACCTTCGAGGAGGGCGCCGTCGCGTACGACCACCACGACGCCGAGGGCTTCATCCGGCTCAACGGGCTCAGGCTCAAGACCTATGCCGCCCGGCGGCAGGCCATGAAGGGACGCGCCGGGGGGCGTTGAGGCGAGGCGGCGGCGTCACGCCGTTGCGCATCGGCCCATCGGCGCTGTCCGGCGGAGAGTCCGCAAGCAGCGCCGGCCAGATACGGGTTTATACGAAGTAATGACCGCGAATACTTAGAGTTGCTCCCGTAACGCTGCGGAATAACGCTCCATTAACCATGAAAGTCCTAGATTTCCTCGCATACTTATTTGCGTTGCGGGGAGTTTGGTCATGCGAGTTCTGGGCGTTGTCACGGGTTTCACGGTCCTTGCCGCATGCCCGGCGCTTGCCACCGACGTTACCTTCCAGGGCACGCTCTCGGGCGTCTGCACCTTGGCGGTGCCGACCCCCGGACTGCTTGGTCTCAATGCGTCGGGCGAGCTGACCTCCGAGCCTCCGGCGGGCCTTTCGGCGATCGTCACGGTGCTCTCCATCGGGTCCAACCAGCTCACCATCGACCCTCCGGTCTGGGCTGCGGCAACGCCGGTCGGCTACGACGCGACCGGGGAGGACCTGCTGGTCTCCTATCTCGGGGTGGGGGGCCTGTCGATCGCCAACCAGGCCTTCACCGACACGCAGACGAGCGTCAACATCAACTCGCTGCCGCTGACGGCGCTGACCGTGAACGCCAAGGTGACCAATCCCAACGGCTTTGCGGCCGGCAACTACGCGCTCAAGGTGGTGGTGACGTGCGCGCCCTGATCGCCCTTGCCGCTTGGGCCGCGCTGGGCGCGTGGGCGGGGCCGGCGCTCGGCTGCACCGTGGGCGTGGCCACACAGGGCGGCCTCGGGATCAATGGCAGCGGCGACACGCTGAGTTCGGAGAACGTGCTCAGCGGGGGGCTCGTCTCGGTGCTCACGGTCACCAACGGCCTGTTCGATCCAGCCTACACCGTCTTCGTTTCGGCGCCGTCGCTGGTGCCGCCTCCCGGCTATCACGGCACGCCCACCGTGCTCGTCGCCTATACCGCGGCCGGCGTCGGCGTCGCCAAGACGCAGCCGATGACGGCCAGCGCGACCAGCTTCGACGCCCCGGCCGCCGCCCTTGCGGTCGTGCTCACCCTGCAAAGCCGCATCGTCAGTCCCGATGGCTTCGCCAGCGGCGCCTATCAGAGCAAGGTCACCGTCACATGCGCGCCGCAGTAGCATTCGCCCTGCTCGCCCTGCTGGCGGCGCCGGCCGGCGCGCAGTCGCTGTCGCCGATGCGCAATGCCGGCGCCACGCCCAGCGACATCAAGGGATTCCGCCTTGTGGTGGGCAATCCCTACCGGACGCGCCTCATCTTCACGGTGCGCCTGACCGACGAGCGCTTCACCGGCGCGGCCGCCGATGCCGCCGCGAGCACCACGGAGTTTCCCCTGGCTCCGGGGGCCTCGCGGCCGGTCATCGTGGAGTTCCGCATTGGTCCGAACATGAAGGAGAGGACAATTGGCGTATGTATCAGCCCCAAGGATCTGCCGGGTCCGCTCCTGCCTCGCGTGTGCGGCCTTTATACTGGCCGCCGCGCCGGCTTTGGCGGGTGACGGGCTCTATCTCCCTTCGCCCCCGGTCGGCCCGGGCGGGGAAGATTCCATCACCACCTCGGAAGGGGTGCGCTGCAGCCAGTCGATCAATTCGTCGGGGGGGTATCTCGATTTCGGCGTCGCCGGCGGCGATCTGAGCCAGGGCTACGGCAGCTCGAGCGCCCCGCCGCAAAGCGCCATCGGCTATGCGCGCATCATCGTGCCGCTCGGCGAGAGCCCCCGCCGCCTCGACTGCGCCCGCCTCTACGATCTCGAAATCCAGCGGCTCAAGGCCGAGATCGAGATGCTCAAGGTTGGCCTGCAGTAGGCCTTGCAACGATGGAAAGGAGACCGCCGCCCCGTGTAATCGATTGCAGCGCTTAAATGCTTCTTAAGGACGAGCCGATTAGCCTCACCGGCCAAGCGTCGGACTTTGGGGAAACGTCGCGGTGAGTTCGAAGATGGCGCCGGCGAGCCATTCGGATGGTGCTTTGCTGCTGGATGCAGCGCTCGAGAATATTCCGTATGGGTTCTGCGTATGGTCGAGCGAATTCAAGCTCGTCATGTGGAACCGTCACTATCTGGATCTGTACGGCTTTCCGGCCGACCGGATCCGGAAGGGCATGATGCTCGAAGAGGTGGTCAGGCTCTCCTCGGAGCTGGGCAACCATCCTGGGCAAACGCCGCAGCAGTTCGTCACGGCCTACAAGAAGGAGCTGCGCAACAATCGCGGCGGGGCGCGCGCCAAGTCGCGCGAGCTGCTGGCGGGCAACCGCACGATCGAGACGGCGCATGTCTATTCGCCCGGCCTGGGATGGGTCGTGACGCATGAGGACGTGACCGAGGAGATCGCGAGCTCGGAGATCGTGCAGCGGCGCAAGCGCGAGCTCGAGCGGCAGAACATCCGGCTCGATGCGGCGGTCAACAACATCTCGCAGGGCCTTTGCATGTTCGATGCCAAGCAGCGGCTGGTCATCTGCAATACGCCCTATGCCAAGATCTACGGGCTCACCGACGAGCTGGTGAAGCCCGGCACGCCGCTCGACGACATCCTGGGGCATCTGTTCGACCACGGCATGCATGCCGCCGGCACGGTGGCCCGCGAGGATTACATCAAGTGGCGGCACGAGGTCATCGCGCGCGGCGAATACGAGAAGACCGTCCTCGAGTTTTCGGGCCGCACCATCATGATGCAGCACCACCCGATGAAGGATGGCGGCTTCGTGTCGACGCACGAGGACATCACCGAGCAGCGCCAGCAGGAAGCGCGCATCCAGCATCTGGCGCGGCACGACGCGCTCACCGAGCTGCCCAACCGCACGCAGTTCCTCGAAGAAATGGCGGCCTCGGAGGCGGCCATAGAACGCGGCGAGAAGACGGCGGTGCTGTGCATCGACCTCGACCACTTCAAGTCGGTCAACGATACCTTCGGGCACAATATCGGGGACAAGCTGCTCAAGCAGGCTTCTGCCCGGCTATGGGGCACGACGCGGGAGACGGACCTTCTGGCGCGGCTGGGCGGAGACGAATTCTCGCTGCTGCTGAGGCCGGTCGAAAAGCCGGGCGATGCCGCAACCATCGCCGAACGCATCGTCAAGACGATGTCTTCGCCCTTCCTGATCGACGGGCACCAGATCGTCATCGGGGCCAGCGTGGGGATCGCCATGGCTCCGCAGGACGGGGAAACCACCGACGTTCTGATGAAGAACGCCGACATGGCGCTCTACCGCGCCAAGTCCGAAGGCCGCTCGACCTATCACTTCTTCGAAAAGGACATGGATGCGGCCATCCAGAAGCGCCGCATGATCGAGGCGGGGCTGCGCGCCGCTCTCACCTCGCGTGAACTGAGGCTCGTCTTCCAGCCGCTGGTCGGGCTCAAGGAGAATCGCGTCACCTGCCTCGAGGCGCTGCTGCGCTGGACGCATGCGGGCGAGGCGATCTCGCCGGCCGAGTTCATCCCGGTGGCCGAGGAAACCGGCCTCATCGTGCAGATCGGCGAATGGGTGCTGCGCGAGGCCTGCCGCACGGCCGTCACCTGGCCGGGCAATACGCGCGTGGCGGTCAACCTCTCGCCGGTGCAGTTCAAGAACAAGCGGCTGTTCGAGACCATCCACGGCATCCTGATCGAGACCGGCCTGCCGCCGACGCGGCTCGAACTGGAGATCACCGAGTCGCTGCTGCTCAACGACAACGAGCAGACGCTGCAGACGCTGCACCGGCTGCGCGCCATCGGCGTGCGCATCTCGATGGACGATTTCGGCACGGGCTATTCGTCGCTGAGCTATCTGCGCGCCTTCCCCTTCGACAAGATCAAGATCGACCGCTCCTTCATGAGCGATCTCGAAGGCCGCGGCGACAGCCTCGCCATCATCAAGGCGGTGATCGGGCTTGGCCATTCCCTGGGCATGTCGACCACTGCCGAGGGGGTGGAAACCGAAGAGCAGCTAAGGGCCGTGCGCGAGCAGGGCTGCAACGAGGTGCAGGGCTTCTTGTTCTCGCCCCCGCTCGAGGCGGGGCAGGTGGTGGCGCTGCTGGCGCGGGAGAGCCAGCCGATCCAGTTCCGGCGCGCCGGCTAGTAGCCCGCGGCGGGCACCGCCGTGGCCGGGGCGGCGGGCTGCCGGCTGATCGAAAGGACCAGCACGGCCGCCAGCACGCAGAACACCCCGGCGAGCAGGATCGCCGGATAGTAGGACTGCGTTCCAGTCTTGACGGCGCCGGCGAGGAAGGCGGCGCTGGCCGCGCCGAGCTGGTGGCCGGCGAATACCCAACCGAAGACCAGCCCCGCTTTCTCGGCGCCGAAGCGCGCCGCGGTGAGCTTGACGGTGGGCGGCACCGTCGCCACCCAGTCAAGGCCGTAGAAGACGGCGAAGGCAGTGAGGGTCAGAAGCGAAAAGCCGGAGAAGGGCAGATAGAGCAGGCTCAGCCCGCGCAGGCCGTAATAGGCCAGCAGCAGGTAGCGGTTGTCGTAGCGGTCCGAGAGCCAGCCGGAAAGAATCGTTCCGGCAAAGTCGAAGGCGCCGATCAGCGCCAGATAGCCGGCCGCGCCCGTCGGGGTAATGCCCACATCGCCGCAGATCGAGATCCAGTGCTGCTGGATGAGCCCGTTGGTCGAAAAGCCGCAGACATAGAAGGTCGCAAACAGCACCCAGAAGACCTGCGTCCTGGCCGCCTCACGCAGGGTGAGCAGCGGGGTCGTCAGCAGTTCGATCAGCCGGTGGCCGCGCGGCGGGGAGGGCGTGACCTGCGTGCGTCCGTAAACCGGCAGGCCGACATCGGCGGGGTGGTCGCGCAGCAGGAAGAGGGCGAGCGCGAAGGCGAGGCTCAGCGTCACCAGAACGAAGGCCAGCGCCGTGCGCCAGCCGATGTTCTCGGCAAGGCTGGCCAGCAGCGGCAGAAAGACGAGCTGGCCGGTGGCGTTGGAGGCGGTCATCATCCCGACCACAAGGCCGCGGCGCTTTTCGAACCAGCGGCTGGCCACGGTTGCGCCCAGCACCAGGGCGGTGACGCCGGTGCCGATGCCGACCACCACGCCCCAAAGCAGCACCAGCTGCCAGAGCTCGCGCATGAGCATCGAGCCCAGCACGCCGGCGGCGATCAGGGCGAGAGCGGCCGTGACCACCTTTTTGAGGCCGAAATGGTTCATGAAGGCGGCCGCGAAGGGGCCGAGCAGCCCGAAGATCACCAGGCGCAGGGCGAGGGCCGAGGAAATCTCTTCGGTGCTCCAGCCGAATTCGGCCTGCAGCGGGCCGATCAGCACGCCGGCCGCGCCCATGGCGCCGGCCGTCGCGAGCATCACCAGAAAGGTCGTGCCGGCAACGACCCAGCCATAATAGAGGCCGCGCGCGTTGAGCGCCGAAGCGAGCCGGTCGGACAGGGTCATCACAGTTCTCCTAAAGGGCGCTCAGCAGCGCTTCGAGCCGGCTGGCGCCATCGGCCCCAAGGGTGTGGCGGATATCGTCCTGCACCGCCTGCCAGAGCGGGGTCGCCCGAGCGAGCACGGCCTGTCCGGCCGGAGTGAGGGACACCGTTTCCTGCCTGCGGTCGGCGCCGGGCGCGAGCGTCAGCAGGCCCATGCGCGCCAGCACGCGAAGGTTGCGGCCCAGCGTCGAACGGTCGAGCTCGACGATCTGGCTGAGCCGCGTGATCGAGAGGGGGGCATGCCGGCGCACGTTCCGCAGCAGCGAGAACTGCGCCAGGCTGATGCCGGCCGGGGCGACGGCGGCGTCGTATCTGGCCGTCAGCCGCCGGCTTGCCTTGCGCAGCGCCACGCAGATGCAGGGGTCCTGGCTCATTAATATGGGTATATACCCGTTATCGCGGCGATGTCCACCATTGCCGCGCCGCGGCCCTCCGGCTAGGCCCGGGCCATGAGATTTGCCCCGCTGAGCGTTCTCGATTTTCTCGTGCCCAAGGATGCCGCGAGCCACCGTGTGGCGCGCGATGTCGCCTTTGGGCCGCATCGCAGGCACCGGCTCGATCTTTATGCGCCGCGCCGGCCGTCGGGGCGGCTGCCGCTCCTGGTCTTCGTGCATGGCGGGGGCTGGGATTCGGGCGACCGGCGCGATTACGGCTTTGCCGGCCGCGCTCTTGCGGCGCTGGGCTTTCTCGCCTGCTGCGCGGATTACCGGGTGTTCCCCGAAGCGGTGTTCCCGGCCTTCGTCGAGGACCTTGCGCTGGCCGCCGGCTGGCTCGCCAGCCATGCCGCCCGCTACGGAGGCGATCCCGACCGGCTGTTTCTCGTGGGCCATTCGGCGGGCGCCTACAATGCCGTGATGCTGGCGCTCGATCCGGGGCGCTTCGGGGCCCCGGGCCTGGCGGGCCGGATCGCCGGCGTGGTCGGCCTGTCTGGGCCCTACGACTTCTACCCGTTCGACGTGCGCCAGAGCATCGATTCGTTCGGCGCCTACCCCGAGCCGCTGACGACGCAGCCGGTCAACCTGGTAACGGCCGCCGCCCCGCCCATGCTGCTCGCCCATGGCGTCCGCGACACCACGGTGGGCGACTATCACACGGTGCGGCTTGCGGCCAGGCTGCGCAGCGCCGGCGTGCCCGTGGTCGAGCGCCACTATGGAGGCCTTCGTCATGTCGAGCTTGCCCTGGGGCTGATGCAGCCCCTCCGCGGCCTGCTGCCGGTTTACCGCGACATAGCATCGTTCCTTTCGGGACGCATCGCCCGAACGGACGATCCTCCGGCCGCCGCAGGCCCCTCATGCAGGGAAAATGCTTGAGAATCCGGCGTTCCGCCCCTATATGCCGCCGCAACCGTTCTCCCTTCAATCGCTAGGACCCGCCCCCCATGGCGTTGCGCAACATCGCGATCATCGCCCATGTCGACCATGGCAAGACCACGCTCATCGACGTGCTGCTGCGGCAGTCCGGCGCGTTCCGCGATAACCAGCGCGTCGAAGAGCGCGCCATGGATTCCAACGATCTCGAGCGCGAGCGCGGCATCACCATCCTCGCCAAGGTCACCTCGCTGGTCTGGAAGGGAACGCGCATCAATATCGTGGATACCCCCGGCCATGCCGATTTCGGCGGCGAGGTGGAGCGCATCCTCTCCATGGTCGATGGCGTGGTGATCCTGGTGGATGCGGCCGAGGGGCCAATGCCGCAGACCAAGTTCGTGCTGTCCAAGGCGCTGGCGCAGGGCCTGCGGCCGATCGTGGCCATCAACAAGATCGATCGCCCCGACGAGCGGCATCTCGAGGTCCTCGAGGAAATCTTCGATCTGTTCATCGCGCTCGAAGCCAAGCCCGAGCAGCTCGACTTTCCGGTGCTCTACGGCTCGGCCAAGCAGGGCTGGATGAGCGAGAACCCGGCCGGGCCCAAGGAAGACATGGCCCCGCTCCTCGACAAGGTGGTTGAGTATGTGAGGGAGCCGGCGGTCGAAGAGGGTCCCTTCCGCATGCTGGTCACCACCATCGAGCGCAACCCGTTCCTGGGCCGCGTGCTCACCGGCCGCATCGCCTCGGGCAGCGTCAAGGCCGGAGACGCCGTGCATTCGCTCTCCCGCGAGGGCCGCGAGGTCGAAAAGGGCCGGGTCTCCAAGGTGCTCGCCTTTCGCGGCCTTGAGCGGCAGCCCATCGAGGCGGGGGAGGCGGGCGACATCGTCGCCCTCGCCGGGCTCGAGGAGACAACGGTGGCCCAGACCATCGCCTCGCCCGCGGTCAGCACGCCGATTCCGGCCAAGCCGATCGATCCGCCCACGCTTTCGGTCACCTTCCGCATCAATGACGGGCCGCTCGCCGGGCGCGAGGGCGACAAGGTGCAAAGCCGCGTCATCCGCGACCGGCTGCTGCGCGAGGCCGAGGGCAATGTCGCCATCCGGGTGACCGAAGGCGCCGACTCCGATTCGTTCGAGGTGGCCGGCCGCGGCGAACTGCAGCTTGCGGTGCTGATCGAGACCATGCGCCGCGAGGGCTTCGAGCTCACCATCGGACGGCCGCGCGTGGTGCTGCGCGAGGAGAACGGGCAGAAGCTCGAGCCGGTCGAGGAAGTCATCATCGATGTCGACGACGAACACTCGGGCGTGGTGGTGCAGAAGCTCACCGAGCGCAAGGGCGATCTGGTCGACATGCGCCCCTCGGGCACCGGCCGCACGCGTCTGCGCTTCTACGTGCCGACGCGCTCGCTCATCGGCTACCAGCCGGAGCTGTTGAGCGACACGCGTGGAACGGCGATCTTCAACCGGCTGTTCCACGAATACCAGCCCTATAAGGGGGCGCTGCCCGGCCGCCGCACGGGCGTACTCATCTCCAATGCCAATGGCACGGCCGTCGCCTATGCGCTGTGGAACCTCGAGGACCGCGGGCCGATGATGATCGACCCGGGGATGGAGGTCTATGAGGGCATGATCATCGGCGAGCACACGCGCGACAACGATCTCGAGGTCAACCCGATCAAGGGCAAGCAGCTCACCAATATCCGCACGCACTCCAAGGACGAGGCGGTGCGGCTGACTCCGCCCAAGAAGCTCAGCCTCGAACAGTCGCTGGGCTATATCGCCGACGACGAATATGTCGAGGTCACCCCCAAGAGCATCCGGCTCAGGAAGATCTGGCTCGATCCCAACGAGCGCAAGAAGCAGTTCCGGGCCCGCGCCAGCGCCTGATATCGGCTTGCGCGGCAGGCCGGTCAATCGCGCCGTCAGGCGCAGCCGGGCCGACGCCCGAAGCTGAAAAATCTCCCTGGCCATGTCACACCGTGCGACGCTGTCTCGTCTTGTGTCCGTCACGGAGATGGACACAAGGAGCTAGACATGTCCAAGCGGATCAATCCCCACGCCGTTGCGGGCAACCCTGTGCAGAAGCTGATCGAATACAGCCAGACGGTGGCCGGCCTCGGGCTCGAGCGCAGCCTCATCATTCTGGTTGAGACGCGGGCCTCGCAGATCAATGGCTGCGCGGGCTGCCTGGTCTGGCACACCCGCGAGGCGCGGGCGTCGGGCGAGACCGAAGCGCGCCTCTATCAGCTCGACGCCTGGCGCGAGTCCCCGCTCTATTCCAAGCGCGAGCGGGCCGCGCTCGCCTGGACCGATGCGCTCACCAGGATGGACCGGCGCGACATGGACGAGGCCTACGAGCTCGTCGCCGCCGAGTTCACGCCGGAAGAGCAGGTGCAGCTCAACCTCGCGATCGGGGTGATCAACAGCTTCAACCGGCTCAACATCGGCTTCGGCGTGGTGCCGCCCGCGGCGGCCGAAGACAGACGGGCGGCGGCCTGATGCAGGGGCCGGGCGACGCAGCGGCGAGCTTCGAGCCGGTGCGGCCCAAGCTTCGCTCCGTCGCCTACCGCATGCTGGGCTCGGTCGCCGACGCCGAAGATGTGGTGCAGGATGCGTTCCTGCGCTGGCTCGATACCGATCGCGCGGCGGTGGCGGCGCCCGAGGCCTATCTGGTGCGGGTCGTCACCCGGCTCTGCCTCGATGCCCTCAAATCGGCGCGGCGGCGCCGCGAGACCTATATCGGGCCGTGGCTTCCCGAACCGGTGGTCGAGACCGGGCCGGATACCGACGATGTGACGCTGCCGCTGCTGCTGGCGCTCGAGCGACTCTCGCCCCTCGAGCGGGCGGCTTTCCTCCTGCACGATGTGTTTGGAATGCCGTTCGATGAAGTGGCCCAGGCGATCGGGCGCGATGCGGCGGCGGCGCGGCAGCTTGCGGCGCGCGCCCGCCAGCACGTGCACGAGGCGCGGCCGCGCTTTGCGGTGGATCGCGAGCGGGGCCTCGAGCTGGCGCGGGCCTTCTATGCGGCCTCGCGCGAGGGCGACATTTCGGCGCTGCGCGCACTGCTGGCCGAGGACGTGGTGTTCACCGGCGATGGCGGCGGCAAGCGGCCGTCCGGTCCGGCTCCGGTGACCGGGGCCGGGCCCGTGGTGGATTTCCACCGGCGGCTCGCCCGATATTTCCGCACCCATCCGTCGCAACTGCTGCGCTACGGCCTGATCAACGGGCTGCCCGGCTATGTCTCGCGCGAGGCCGATGGCGTGCTGCAGACCACGGCGTTCGAAATCCGCGACGGGCGGATCGGCGCCATCTATGTGGTGCGCAACCCCGACAAGCTTGCCCATTTGGAGGCAACGGTCCATTGAGGCCGGCCGGTTCCCGCTGCCCACGCCTCGCAGCTTGGCCGCGGCCCCTTGAGGCACCTGGTTCGCGCCCAAAGCGACGTGCAGGCGTTCCCCACGCGTCGCGCCCGGGGCGGGGCCGCCTTGTGCCGCGGCGAATCACCGCCTAGATAAACGCCCATCCAACCGGGGCCGCGCATGATTTACGCATTGCTGTCGACGCTGAACCTGATCCTCAGCCTGGTCTGGTGGGTCTTTCTGATCATGATCATCATGAGCTGGCTCATCAGCTTCAACGTCATCAACACGCGCAACCAGCTCGTGGCGGGCGTGTGGCGCGCCCTTAACCAGCTCACCGACCCCATCCTCAGGCCCATCCGGCGGGTCATTCCGCCGGTGGGCGGGCTCGATCTCAGCC
>DASZSH010000209.1:0-10432 GCA_035548755.1 Devosia sp. | reverse complement strand
AGAATCTCTGCCGGCCCGTGTTGAGGCGGACGGCGTGAGCCGGGCGCGGGATGGGCCGGCTCACCAGGAGGCGGACGGCGTGAGCCGGGCACGGGATGGGCCGGCTCACCAGGAGCCGGATCAGCGGAGCAGGCCGGGGCGGCGGCGCATCCCCCCGACCGGCGCAGCGGCCACGGGCGGGCGCGATGTCCGAGCCCGCGGCGCCCGCCGGCCACGGCCCGGCTCGGGCATCGCACGCGCCCGCGGGGCCCGCGCCGGCTCAGACCTTGAGCCGGATCATCTGATAGGAATAGGGCGCAAGCCTCAGCGAGAGCGCGCCCTCGGCGAGCTTGGCCCCGCTGCCCTTCTTCGGGACGACCTGGTCGGGATCCCTGGCGGTGTTGACCGCCTCGAGATTGGCATGCGTCATCACCTGATGATCGACCACGCTGCCCGCCGCAAAGCCGTTCAGCGCCACCTCGAGATCGATCGATTCGCTGGCATGGCGGTTGACCGCAAAGAAGGTGAGCGTGCCGCCCGCCTCGTCATGCACGCCGGCGATGTCGACATAGGGCACATTGTCGGCAACCTCGGCGTCGTAGCCGGGCGAGCTCACCTGAAGGTGGAGCGCCCTGCCCCGCCCGAAGCGCGAGGCGAGGTAATAGGGATAGTAGATCGTCTGCCGCCACGCCGCGCCCTTGGGCTCGGTCATGATCGGGGCGATGACGTTCACCAGCTGCGCGATGCAGGCGAGCTTCACCACGTCCGAGCGGCGGATGAAGGTGTTGATGATGCACCCCACCTGCAGCACGTCCTCGAAATTGTAGACGTCCTCGAGCAGGTTCGGCGCATGCGGCCAGCCATCCTTGCCGTCGAGGATTTTGCGGTCCTGCGCGTTCGAATGGTACCAGACGTTCCACTCGTCGAACGAGATGGTGACGTTGTGCTTTGAGCGTTTCTTGGCCTTCACGAAATCGATCGTGGACGCAACGGTGCCGATGTAGGAATCCAGTTTATGGTTGAGCGCCAGATAGTTAGCCGTGTTCTTTTCGCGATTGGCGAAGTACATGTGGAGCGAGATGTGATCGACCACCTCGTAGGTGTGCTCGAGCACCGTGCGCTCCCAGTCGGGATAGGTCGGCATGTTCGAGTGCGACGAGCCGCACACGATGAGCTGCAGCGACTTGTCGAAGGCGCGCAGGGTCTTGGCCGTCTCGCTCGCAAGGCGCCCATACTCGTCCGCAGTCTTGTGGCCGACCTGCCAGGGCCCGTCCATCTCGTTGCCCAGGCACCATAGCTTGACGTCCCAAGGCTCTGCGCGGCCGTTCTTTTTCCTGAGATCGCCCCAATAGGATCCGGTCGGTCCGTTCACGTACTCCACGAAGTTGCGCGCCTCGTCGAGCCCCCGCGACCCCAGGTTGATCGCAAGCATCATCTGCGTATTGACGGTCTCGCACCAGGCGGCGAATTCGTGGATGCCCACCGCGTTGCTTTCCGAGGTGTGCCAGGCGAGGTCGAGCCGCGTCGGCCGCTTGTCGCGCGGCCCGATGCCGTCTTCCCAGTTGTAGGCGGAAACGAAGTTGCCGCCCGGGTAGCGCACCATCGGAATATTGAGGTCGCGCACCAGCCCGGCGACGTCGCCCCGCATGCCGTTCTTATCGGCGGTCGGATGCTCGGGCTCGTAAATGCCGGTGTAGATGGCCCGCCCCAGATGCTCCAGGAACGCCCCATACACGCGATCGTCGATTTCCGAGATCGTGAAATCCTTATGCGCTGTAACGGTCGCGCGCATTGCGAGCCCTCCCGAGCCATCTTTTCTGATTTATATCAGAAGTCGTGATACATCATTGCGCGACCGTCAAGAGGCCGCGCGCGATTCCCGCGCTATTCCGTCTCGAGACGCAGCACGATGTCCTGATCGTAGTTGCCGAACCCCCGCCCGAAGATGTTCACCCCGCCCGGATGCTTGGCATCGTCGCGCACGGCGATGCGCAGGCGGATGGAATGGTGGACGTCCAGATCGAGATCCTTGAGCGAGACTGGCGAAATCTTGACGCCATCCACAAAGGTGCCCGAGCCATTGACGCGGAATCCCTTGAGCTTGCCGTACTGGCTGCCCTTGAGCTTCCACCAGTCCGGCGTGTAAACGCCCCGCTTGTCGCCGAAATCGCCCGGCGAGGTCCACGTTCCCACGTCCTTGCCGTTGACCGAGATGGTGATGTCCGACGGCCAGTCGGCGCTCGTTCCCGGCACTTCGGAGCTGAGCTCCATGGAAAATTCCATCGAGGTGATCTTGTGCTGGGCGAGCCGCGCGTTGTTGGGAAACTGATATTCGACGTAGCCGCGGGTGAACCACATGAGGCCGGCCTTCATGCGGTCCGGATCCAGGAACGTGTCGGGCACATCGAGCAGCCCGATGATGCCATCGACCGAGCACAGCCCGCACGGCGCGCTCACCTGGCAGGAGGTGTAAAGGCCCAGCGGCATGGCCACTTCGATGGCGTTCGACCGCAGCGGCCGGATGTCCTCCTTGAACATGACCAGCACTTCGTCGAACAGCGAATGGCAGATTTTCTGGTTGCCCTTGCGGGCCTTCTGCGTCTCGGTGCGCACAAGGCCCGCATCCACCAGCACCTGCATGTTGGAGCTGATCGTCGATTGCGGCTGGCCCAGCCGCGCCGCGATGTCGTTGACATTCAACGGGCCAGCGACATGCAGCAGCTTCAGGATTCCGACGCGCACGTCGGAAGCGAGCGCCCTGAGCACGTCGGGCTGCTCTTCAGGATCGATGACCAGGAAGTTGCGCGGCAAAGCAAGCGCCTTGGATGAACAGGGCTATATCAATCAGTTTTCCTGATGGAATCAAGTGCGACGTTTTTTCACTTAGCCCAGAAGTGTAAAGCTGTGCAGGCAAAGTCTGCACGCTGGACCGGCTTCGTCTGCGGCTGGACCGGCTCGTCTGACATTGGCTGCCCGTCGGCAACGGAGCGGGCCGAACCGGCAAAGAATTTTCCCGCGCCCCCTCGTAACCGCCTCCCGATCGGCGCCGGTCACGCTGGAAACGGCAGACGCCCGCACGCCGCGCGAGGAGGAACCCTACCCTTTGCGCCTTGCAAAAAGTGTCGCTTATACGCTACATCGACGCTATGGGTGAACGCATCCATGAAGTCCGGGAAACCGAGGTTTTCTCGACTTGGTTAGGTGGCCTACGTGCCCCCAGAGCCAGAGCCAAAATTGCGTTGCGCATCGATCGACTTGCGCGAGGAGACTCCGGCGATGCCGAGCCGGCCAAAGCACTGCGCAGGAGAGTAAGCCCATGAAAACCAAGCCACGCGTCAAGCCCCTGCCAACAAGACCTTACGACAGCGCAAACTATCTGACCGACCAAGAAAGCATGATCGCCTACATCGAAGAAGTCATCGAGTCCGGCGACCCCACCCTTGTCTCTCACGCCCTGGGTGTCATTGCCCGAGCAAAGGGCATGACCCTGGTGGCCAAAGAGGCCGGCGTTTCTCGCGAACATCTCTACAGAGCTCTCAGCTCTGAGGGGAATCCGGAGTTCGCTACTGTGTTCAAGGTGATCTCAGCCCTCGGGCTGCGTCTCTCGGTCGAGCCGAAAAGCGAGCTGGCTACCGCTTAAGCTGATCCTGGGAAAGACGAAACGAAGGGCCTTCGCTTCAAGCCAGAGGCCCTTTCCTTTCCACCCCGCCGCCGCGCTGGAATCCTTTTTCAGACTGTCCCGGCCAGCGGGCTTTCGGACGACTTGTCAAAGTTTCCGCTTTGTGTATTTTGAAACGGAAAAGCTTTTCCGACAGGCCGACCGTCCAGACAAGGACGGCGTGTCCGGGGACTGGAAAAGCTTTTCTTGGCGCGCCGTCGGCCCGCCAAGCAACAGGGAGGATACCCATGAAGATGCCTGGACTGGCCAAGCTTGTGCTTGGTCTCAGCCTGACGACTGCCGTGCTGCTGCCCACCATGGCCGCGGCCGAGACCCTTTCGATCTGGGCGCGCGCCTCGAGCTCGAACGCTGCGCAGGTCATGCTCGACCTGTGGAACTCGACGCATGACGACAAGATCGAGCTCACCACCATCCCCGACAACCAGATGGTGACCAAGCTTGCAACGGGCGTGCAGTCCGGCGACGTGCCGGACCTGGTCTCGTTCGACCTGATCTTCATGCCCGACTTCATGAAGGCCGGCTTCCTCACCGACCTGACCGACGTGCTGAGCAAGGACCCCAACCAGCAGAAGGTCGCCAAGGCGTTCCGCGACCTCGCCACCTATGAGGGCAAGCTCTACGGAACGGGCTTCACGCCGGATGTGTCGATCCTGCTCTACAACAAGGGAATCTTCAAAAAGGCCGGCCTCGATCCCGAGAAGCCGCCAACCACGATCGCCGAGCTCGAGGACTACGCCAAGAAGATCCACGCCGCCGACCCCAGCCTTTATGGCTACTACTTCTCGGGCTCCTGCGGCGGCTGCAACATCTTCACGCAGGCCCCGATGATGTGGGGCTCGGGCGCGACGATCCTGCCGACCTCCGGCGACGCTCCGGCCCTCGAAGGCCCCGGCGTCAAGGAAACGCTGCAGATGCTGCGCGACCTTTGGGAAGCGGGCGCCATCCCCGAGAGCGCCGAAGCCGACACGGGCGCCAACTTCCAGGCAACGTTCGAGAGCGGCGTCATCGGCATGCAGGGCTCGGGCGGCTTTGCCATCGCCTCGCTCAAGCAGAACCACCCCGAGATCGACTTCGGCATCGCCCCCATCGTCGGACTGAAGGAAGGCCAGAATTCCTCCTTCGTGGGCGGCGACGTGATCGCCATTCCCAAGGGAAGCAAGCACGCCGACCTCGCGCTCAAGTTCATCCAGTGGGAACTGACTGACGAAGCGCAGCTCGAGGGCCTGGCCAAGCACCTGATCCTGCCCTCGCGCACGGATCTTGCCGACAACAAGTACTTCCAGGCCGAACCGCGTTACATCACCACGGCCAAGGCGGTCGGCATCGGGCAGACTCCGTATGCCTTCCACTTCAATGATATGGTCAACGCCGATCAGAGCCCGTGGTTGACCATGCTGCAGACGGCGGTATTCGACGGCGACATCGACGGCGCCATCAAGACCGCGCAGGACGCGATGCACGCCATCGCGGCGAAGTAAGGTCCTCCCGGGCCCGTGGCTGCGGCGGTCGGCCGCCGCAGCCGAGCCTTTGGAAAGGGATCGAGAATTGGAAAACGCGCTGTCGCGGTACCAGGGCTTCGTTTACGTCCTGCCCGCCCTGCTCTTTGTTGCGGTTTTCGTCTTCTGGCCGCTCGGTCAGCTGATCTACATCTCGCTGACGGACACCTCGCTGCTGGGGGGCGGCAGCTTCATCGGGCTGCAGAACTATATCGATGCCATCGGGGATCAGCAGTTCTGGAAGTCGCTGTGGTTCACCCTCAAATACACCGTCTTCATCACTCCCATCCTGATGGGGCTGGGCTTTGCCCTGGCGCTGCTGACCGCGCCTAACCGGCCGCTGCAGCAGATGACGCGCGGCATCATCTTCCTGCCGGTCGTGATCGGCATCGGTTCGTCAAGCCTGCTCTGGTACTGGCTGTTCGACCAGCAGGTGGGTCTGTTCAACCGCCTCCTCGTCGACCTGCACATCATCGCCGAACCGATGGCCTGGTTCATCAAAGCCGATCAGGCCCTGTGGGCGGTGATCGTGTCAATCACATGGAAGGTCATCGGCTTCGGCATGCTGCTTTTCGTGGCCGGCATCCAATCCATCAACAGCGAGGTGACCGAAGCGGCCCTGATCGACGGCGCCAACTACTGGCAGCGGGTGTGGTACGTCATTCTACCCCTGTCGATCCGCATCATCCTGCTGACCACGCTGATCTCCGTGATCGGTTCGCTGCTCGCCTTCGACCAGTTCTACATCATGACCGGCGGCAACCCGCGCGGGCAGACCTTCACCTCGGTCTACTGGATCTACCAGAACAGCTTCATCCGCTTCAAACTGGGCTATGGAGCGGCCCTTTCGATCATCCTGACCCTGATCATCCTGGTGTTCTCGTCGGTCCAGGTGATGCTCAGCAACCGGGGACAGAATCAATGACGACGCTCGCCGAAAGCAACACCACGGCCATTACCGCCGACCATGCCGGTTCGCGCGCCGCGGGCGAAAGCCGGCCTGTCCGCTACGTGGTTGCGGCCATCTGCATCTTCATGATCGTGATCATGCTGATGCCGATCGTGTTCAGCTTCTTTGCCTCCATCAAGTCGCCGGCCGACGCGCACCAAGTGCCGCCGAGCTACTGGCCGCAGAGCCTGTCGCTCGACAACTACATCAAGGTGTTCAACTTCCAGGCCGGGCTTTGGACCTATGTGGGCAATTCGGTGGCCGTCGCCGCGCTCGCCATCGTCATGTGCCTGGCGCTTTCGATCCCGGCCGGCTACGGGCTGGCGCGGTTCAAGATCAAGGCCAAGGAGTTCTGGTTCATCCTGCTGCTGGCGCCGCTGATGATCCCCTATCAGGCTCTGCTGACGCCGCTCTATCTGACCTTCGCCAAGATCGGCCTCGCCAACAGCTGGCTCGGGCTCGCCATCGTTCACACCATCCTGCAGCTGCCATTCTCCATCTATCTCATGCGCAACAGCTTCGAAGGCATTCCCCGCGAGCTGGAGGAGGCCGCCAAGGTGGATGGAGCCACCTCGATGCAGATACTGCGCGGCGTGTTCATGCCGCTGATCGTGCCGGGGATGGTGACGGTGGCGCTGTTCGCCTTCATCGCGAGCTGGAACGAGTTTCTTTCGGCCCTCATCTTCATGAACAAGGAGACCTCGTTCACCGTTCCGATCATGCTGGTGAGCGTGCGGACGGGACGGCTCGGCGCCGTCGACTGGGGCGCGCTACAGGCCGGCGTGATGATCGCCATCCTGCCCTGCGTGCTCATCTATGTGCTGCTGCAGAAATACTACGTGGCAGGCTTCCTCAATGGCGCAGTGAAGTAGATGTCGCCACCCCTCAAAGCGCCGCGCAGCGGTCGGGCCGGGCGCAACGGCCTGACCATCCACGATGTGGCGCGCGCGGCCGAAGTGTCGATCGGCACCGCCAGCAAGGCGCTCAACGGCACCGGCCATCTGCGGCAGGAAACGCGCAGCAAGGTGCTCGAGGCGGCCCGCGCCCTGGGCTATCGCCCCAACGATCTGGCCCAGGCGCTGCACCGCGCGCGCTCCATGACCGTGGGCATCATCTCCAACGACTCCTTCGGCCGTTTCACGCTGCCCATCGTCGAAGCGCTCGAGCAGCAGCTCGCCGACCAGCGCATCGCCATCTTCATGTGCAACGCCACCGACGACCCCGAGCGCGAACGCCAGCACATCGACCAGCTCATCGGCAAGCGCATCGACGGCCTGGTCATCACCGGCCGCCGCGCCGACGAGCGCGCTCCGGTCGGCCCGCTGCCCCCGGGCCTGCCGGTGATCTATGTCTATAGCCAGCCCAACGATCACAGCGCCCCTTCCCTGGTGCCCGACGACGAGGGCGGAGCCCGCCTCGCCACGCGCCATCTTCTCTCGCTTGGCCGGCGGCGGATCGCCCATGTGACCGGGCCGGAGCGGTTCGAGGCCGTGCGCCTGCGCCGGGAGGGCTACCGCGACACCCTCGCCGAAGCGGGCCTGGAGCCGCGGGCCGACGACTATCTGAGCGGTCCCTGGACCGAACAGTGGGGCCGCGAGGCGGTGGCCGCCCTGTTCGACCGGCGCGGCAGCGTTCCGGATGCCGTCTTCTGCGGCAACGACATCATCGCCCGCGGCGTCCTCGATGCGCTGCGCGAACGCGGCCGCGCCGTGCCGGAGGATGTCGCCGTGGTGGGCTTCGACAACTGGTCGGTGATGGCCGAGGGCACGCGGCCCCCCCTCACCAGCGTCGACATGAATCTCAGCGAGCTCGGCCACGAAGCGGGCCGCCTGCTGCTGTCGATGATCAGCGGCGACCGCGTGCCGGCCGGCACGCGCCGCCTTCCCTGCACTCTCGTGGTTCGCGCGTCCACACGCGCCTGATTTGAGGAGTCCGACTTGTCCCAGTATTCCCCTGTCCGCTTCGTCAACGTCCGCCTCGAGGGCGACTTCTGGCGCGAGCGCCTGGACACGGTGTTGACCAAGACGATCCCGAGCCAGCACAGAAAGCTCAGCGAATACGGCTATCTCGATTCGCTGAAGCTGCCGCAGCCGCCCCCGCCGCTGCGCTTCCCGCGGCACCCCAACGGCTTCACCGTGCAGGTCTTCTGGGACAGCGACATCGGCAAGTGGATCGAGGCGGCGAGCTATGCGCTCAGCCACCGCCGCGACGCCGACATCGAGGCCAAGATCGAGGCCATCGTCGACGATTTCGAGAAGGCGCAGGCGCCCGACGGCTACCTCAACTGCTGGTATCTCGACCGCGAGCCGGAGAACCGCTGGACCAATCTCAGGGACAATCACGAGCTCTACAATGCCGGACACATGCTCGAGGGCGCCATCGCCTATTACGAGACCACCGGCCGGCGGCGCTGGCTCGACGTCATGGAGCGCTACGTCGAGCATATCCGCAGGACCTTCGGCCCCGGCCCCGACCAGAAGCACGGCTATTGCGGGCACCCCGAGATCGAGCTGGCGCTGGTCAAGCTCTACCGGCTGACCGGCGACAAGAAGCACCTCGACCTCGCCGCCTATTTCATCAACGAGCGCGGCAAGCACCCGCCGCACTATTTCGACCTCGAGAAGGCCGAGCGCGAAAAGCGCGGCATCGACGTGCAGCGCTACAACTATCCCAATTACGAATACAGCCAGTCGCACGAGCCGGTGCGCCAGCAGACCAAGGTGGTGGGGCACGCGGTGCGCGCCATGTATCTCTACACCGCCATGGCCGACCTCGCCTTCGAGACCGGCGAGGCGGCGCTCAAGCAGACGCTCGAGACGCTCTGGAACGACGTGATGGAGACCAAGATGTATGTGACCGCGGGGCTGGGCCCCTCGGCGCACAATGAGGGCTTCACCCACGACTTCGACCTGCCCAATGAAACCGCCTATGCCGAGACCTGCGCCTCGGTGGCGCTGATCTTCTGGGCGCAGCGCATGCTGCATCTCGACCTCGACGGCAGATATGCCGACATTCTCGAAACGGCGCTCTACAACGGCGCGCTCAGCGGCCTGGGGCGCGACGGCACGCACTATTTCTACGCCAATCCGCTCGAAAGCGACGGTTCGGCCGAGCGCTGGGAATGGCACACCTGCCCCTGCTGCACCATGAATGTCAGCCGCCTTGTGGCCTCGGTGGGCGGCTACTTCCTGTCGACGGCGCCGGACGGGCTGGCGTTCCACCTCTATGGCGGCATTTCGAGCACCCAGACCATCGCCGGCACCAAGGTCGCCATCCGCGAGACCTCGAACTATCCCTGGTCGGGGGCGATCGAGATCGCGCTCGACCCCGAGACCCCCACGGCATTCGAACTCAAGCTGCGCATTCCCGGCTGGTGCCGCAGGTGGACCGCCAAGGTCAATGGCGCCGCGGTCGACGCCAGCCCTGTCGACGGCTACCTCACCATCCGGCGGACCTGGTCCAAGGGCGACCGCGTCGCGCTCGACCTCGACATGCCGCCCGAGCGCGTCTATGCGCACCCGGCGGTGATCATGGACGCCGGCCGCGTCGCCCTCAAGCGCGGGCCGCTGGTCTATTGCGTGGAGGAGGCGGACAACCCCGGCGGCTTCGTGCAGCGGCTCAAGATCAGCCGCGACGCGGCGCTCAAATCGACGACCCGGGCCGACCTGTTTGGCGGCATCGTCACGCTCGACGGGGCCGGGACGGCCATCGACACCAGCGACTGGTCGTCGCTCTACCGCACAAGGCCGTCCAGGGAAGTGCCCGCCAGGATCACCGCCATCCCCTATTTCCTCTGGGCCAATCGCGGCCGCGGGTCGATGATGGTCTGGGTGCCCGAGACGCAAGGCGCTTGACCGGGGCCGTGGCGCGCGGCTAGCACCTTGGCACGGGGCCGCGCCCATGGCGGCCCCGCTGCCGGCCGGCTTGGCCGGATGCCGGTCGGACCCCACGCATGACCAGACCCTACGCCATCGATCAGCTGATCTCGGCCAAGGCCATCGCGGCCCGCGTGGAGGCGCTGGCGCGCGACATCTCCGAGCATTTCCGCGGCACCGACAAGCTGGTCGTGATCGGCCTGCTGCGCGGCAGCTTCATCTTCATCGCCGACCTGGTGCGCGAGCTGGACCTGCCGGTCGAAGTCGATTTCCTCGAGGTCTCCTCCTACGGCAACGCCACCGAATCGAGCCGGGAAGTGCGCATCCTCAAGGATCTGCGCGGCGAGATCGAAGGGCGCGATCTGCTTGTCGTCGAGGACATCGTCGATACGGGCCGCACCCTGCGCCATGTGCTCGACATCCTCGCCACCCGCCACCCCAAGCGCATCGAGGT
>DASZSH010000208.1:0-5926 GCA_035548755.1 Devosia sp. | reverse complement strand
GTGTCGCCGGTCCTGAGCGAGAACCGCCGGATCTGGCTGGGCGAGACGTAGATGTCGTCCGGGCCGGGCAGGTAGTTGGCGTCCGGGGAACGCAGGAAGCCGAAGCCGTCGGGCAAGACCTCCACCACGCCCTCGCCGGTGATTTCGACCTCGCGCTCGGCGAGCTGCTTCAATATCGCGAACATCAGCTCCTGCTTGCGCATGGTCGATGCGTTCTCGACCTCGTTCTGCTCGGCGAAGGTGAGCAGATCGGCAGGAGACTTGGCCTTGAGCTCGCTGAGCTTCAGTTTTTCCATAAGGCGGGGGACCTGGAGATATGGGAGGAAATTTGGGGGAGGGGGTGCACCGCGGCATCGCCGGGCGGCGTGCGCTTATGTTGGTGCGACGACGCTGAGATAGCCCGAAGCGCCGTCGCGTTCAAGGGGAAGCGGCAGCAGGGCGGGCGATTCACGTGAAACATCCGGATGACTAGGCAGTCGGCAGTGGGCAGCCGGCAGTCGAAGAGAAACCCCTCCCACTGCCCACTGCCACACCTGACAGTCTCAGAACGGCTTCACGATCACCATGATCACGATGATGATGACCAGAACGAAGGGAAGCTCGTTGATGACGCGCCAGAAGCCCTGCGGGCGGTCGCGGCGGTCGGCGGCGAAGGCCTTGACCTGCCGGCTGTAGAAGCCGTGGATGCCCGACAGGATCAGCACCGCGGCGCCCTTGACCCAGGGCCAGCCCATCGACCAGTCGACGATTCCGGGGGTGAACACCATGGTCAGGCCGAACACCCAGGTGAGGATCATGGCCGGATTGATGATGCCCCGGAACAGCCGGCGCTCCATCACCTTGAAGGTCTCCGACTGGATCGAGCCGACCTCGGCCGCCGTGTGGTAAACGAACAGCCGCGGCAGATACATCATGCCGGCGATCCAGGCGATCACCGAGATGACGTGCAGCGCCTTGACCCAGCTGCCCGCAAAGCCCGCCCAATCCATGCTCAGCCCCCTTTGACGATGCGGATCAGCCTCTCGACATTGGCGATCGGCGTCTCCGGCACTATCCCATGGCCGAGGTTGAAGATATGCGGCCGATTCGCAAACCCGGCGATGATGGCCTCGGCGCGCGCCTCAAGCTGCGCCCCGCCGGCGGCAAGCCGCAGCGGATCGAGATTGCCCTGGACCGGCAGGCTCCGCGGCAGGGCGGCATCGGCAAAGCCGGCCGGCATCGAATAATCGAGCCCGAGCGCGTCGACCCCGGTCGCTGAGGCATATTCGGCGATCATGCCGGCCGCCCCGCGGGGAAAGCCGATGAACGGCGCGCCCGGAATTTCGGCGCGCACCCCTGCAACGATCCGCCGGTTGGGCTCGATCACCTGGAGGCGGAAAGCCGCTTCGTCGAGATTCATGGCCCAGCTCTCAAACAGCTGCACCACATCGGCGCCGGCGCGGAATTGGGCGACGAGATAGCGGATCGAGGCTTCGACCAGGATGTCGAGCAGCCGGCCGAAGGCCTTGGGATGCCTCAGAGCGAAAAGGCGCGCCTCGGCCTGGTCTGCCGAGCCGTGCCCGGCGATCATGTAGGTGGCGACCGTCCACGGCGAGCCGCAAAAGCCGATCAGGGTCCTGTCGGGGGCCAGCTCCGCCCTGACCCGGCCGACGGTCTCGATCACCGGGGCCAAGCGCGTGAGCACCTGCTCCGGCTTCAGCCGACCCAGCCCCTCCTCCGAAAGCGGCGCAAGCTTTGGACCTTCCCCCGCCTCAAAGCCCACCGCCTGGCCCAGCGCATCGGGGATGACGAGAATATCGGAGAACAGGATCGCCGCATCGAGCTCGAAACGCCTCAGCGGCTGCAGCGTGACCTCGGCGGCAAGCGCGGGCGTATAGCAAAGCTCGAGAAAGCTTTCGACCTGGCCCCGGACCTGCCGGTACTCGGGCAGGTAGCGGCCCGCCTGCCGCATGATCCAGATGGGCGGCCGCGCCCGGCGCCTGCCGCGCACCACCTCCAGCACCGGTTTGGGCACGCCGCTCACAGTCGGGTCCTGTCCAAGACTCTAGATTCTTTTATCATCAGTATCATAGCCGTGGATTTGGGGAATTCCCGCCCGCCTGCGGCCAAGTGCGGCGGGCAGGCGGCCCCTCCCTCCGCCCGATCCGCAAGCTGGGGACAAAGGCGCGTGGATGGCGAAGAACAGCCCCGGACTCGGCCGCGTTAACCAAGCATTAACCATCTTTTCCCTCCGCCCCCCTCTGGGGAAAAGGAGTCGATAACGGCCGCCCGCTGGAATCATGTTATCCCCGCAAGCGACATTAACCTTTCGTTAACTCTCCCCGGGGGCGGAGCTGTGGATGCTCCCGGGCGCAGCGGGTCCAAACCCCGCAAGCCGCCTCCCGCCTCAGGATTCCAACAGCCCGCCCTGGACCAAAGGAACGACTCTGTGAACAAGTCCGCCCGGGGGGCCGCCTCTCCGCCCGCTCCCCTTCCGCTTCGGCCTTGTGCCGCAGGCGAGAGCGGGCAACCGGCGCGGTGTCCAGCACAAAGACGCCGAGCCGGGGGGCCTGTTCGCGACCGTCGAAGCCGACTATTCACGTCCACATCCGCCCGGGAAGGATTCACGTGAAACGCGCCTTCGTTATCGGCCATCCCATCGCTCATTCGCGTTCGCCGCTGATCCACGGCCATTGGCTCGCGCGCTACGGCATTGCGGGCAGCTACGAGGCGATCGATGTCGAGCCCGCCGCGCTCGGGGCGTTCTTCGAGCGGCTGCGCTCGGGGGAGTTCGCGGGCGGCAATGTCACCATCCCGCACAAGGAGCGGGCGTTCGCCCTTGCCGATGCGCGCGACCCCCTGGCCGAGGCGATCGGGGCGGTCAATACGCTCGTGGTCAAGGCCGGCGAAGTCACCGGGTTCAACACCGACTATATGGGGTTCCTGGGCAATCTCGACCAGAACGCGCCGGGCTGGGACCAGGGGCTAAAGGAGGCCATCGTGCTCGGGGCGGGCGGGGCCTGCCGCGCCATCCTCGTGGCGCTCAAGTCGCGCGGCGTGGGCAGGATCCGCCTGCTCAACCGCACCCTCGACAAGGCCGAGACGCTGGCCATCGAGATGGAAGGCCCGATCCTGGCCGGCGCCCTGCACGAATTTGCCGCGCACGCGCCGGCGGCGGGGCTGGTGATCAACACCACCTCGGTGGGCATGAAGGGCACCGCCTTCCACGGGCTCGATCTTGCCGCGCTGCCGGCGCACGCGATTGTGACCGACATCGTCTATACCCCGCTGGTGACGCCGCTGCTTGCCGCCGCCCGGGCGCGCGGACTTCGCACCGTGGACGGGCTGGGCATGCTTCTGCATCAGGCGGCGCCGGGCTTTGAGGCCTGGTTCGGCCGGCGTCCCGAAGTCACGCCCGAGCTGCGCGCTTTGGTCGAGGCGACGCTGTGATGCTGAGCCTTGGCCTCACCGGCTCGATCGCCTCGGGCAAGTCCACCGTGCTCAAAGCTTTCGCCGAGCTGGGCGTGCCGGTCTTTTCCTCCGACGATGTGGTGCACGAACTCTACCGCGGGGCGGCGGTGGCGCCGATCGCGGCCGCCTTTCCCGGCGCGGTGCGCCATGGCGAGGTCGACCGGGCGGCGCTGAGCGCCGAGCTCGTGCGGGCGCCCGAGCGCCTCAAGGAGCTCGAGGCCATCGTCCACCCGCTGGTGCGCTCGCGCATCGCCGGATTTCTCGCCCAAGCGAGGGCGTCGGGCGCCCGGCTCGCCGTGGTCGACATCCCCCTGCTCTACGAGACCGGCTACGACTACGGCCTCGACCGCGTCGTAGTGACCGCCGCGCCGGACGAAACGATCCGCGCGCGGGCGCTCGGGCGGCCCGGCATGAGTGTGGACAAGCTCGAGGCCATCCTTGCCCGGCAATTGCCGCAGTCCGAAAAGATCCGGCGCGCCGACCATGTGATCGACACTTCCGGCAGCCTTGCCGATACGCGCAACAGCGTGGCGGCCCTGGTCGACGCTCTGACGCCAAAAGGGACCGCATGACCCGCGAGATCGTCATCGACACCGAAACCACCGGCCTCAACCCGCTGGGGGGAGACCGGGTGGTCGAGATCGGCGGCATCGAGCTCGTCAATCACATCCCGACCGGCCGGCACTTTCACCGCTACGTGAACCCCGACCGGCAGATGACCGAGGACGCCTATCGCGTACACGGGCTGTCCGACGAGTTTCTTGCCGACAAGCCGCGCTTTGCCGAAATCGCCGACGACATGCTCGATTTCTTCGGCGAGGCCACGCTCATCGCCCACAATGCGCCCTTCGATGTGCAGTTCCTCAACTTCGAGCTCGAAAAGGCCGGCCGGCCGGCGCTGCGCAACGAAATCATCGACACGGTGGTGCTTGCCCGCGACAAGCACCCGGGCGCCCGCATCAGCCTCGACGCCCTCTGCAAGCATTACGGCATCGACAATTCGCACCGCACGCTGCACGGCGCCCTGCTCGACAGCGAGATCCTCGCCGACGTCTATCTCGAGCTGATCGGCGGCCGGCAGGTGTCACTTGCGCTCATCGAGGAGACCCGGATCGCCGCCGCCGGGGCGACGCTCGCGGCCCATGCCGCGCCGCAGCGTCCCGCGCCGCTGCCGCCGCGCCTCGATGCCGAGCAGATCGCCGCCCATCTGGCGCTCATCCGCACCATGGGCGAAGCGGCGATATGGGGATACTACACGGAAGAGGCGGCCTAGCGCCGGGCTGGCCCCGCCGCGCCGGCGACACGGCTTCGCCCGCCCGCGCCTAGTTCGTCACCGTCGGAGTAGGGGCGCCCCCGCTATTGCCCTGGCTCGCCTGGGCCTCCTGCAGCGATTTGAGGTTCTGCATGTAGATCGCCTGGAAATCGACCGGCTCCATCATCAGCGGCGGGAAGCCGCCCTGCTGGGTGATGGTGGCCAGCACCTGCCGGGCGAAGGGGAAGATAAGCCGCGGGCACTCGACCAGCAGCAGCGGGGCGAGCTGGTTCTCGGGGATGTTCTTCATGCGGAACACCCCGCCATAGATGAGCTCGACATTGAACAGGACGTTCTTCTCGCGGTCGGCCTTGGCGTTGAGGGTGATCTCGACGGCGTAGAGGTCGTCGGCCTGCTTTTTGACCCCCACATTGATGCCGACCTGGAAGTTCGGGTTCGGGCCGCCCAGCATGATCGAGGCCGGCGCGCCGGGATTCTCGAAGCTCATGTCGCGGATATACTGGCCAATCAGACTGAAGCTCGGGGGATTGGCGTTTGCCGCCGATTCGTCGGCCATGCTGGTTTACCTCGTCAAAAGGGGCGGCGGCGGGACTAGCAGGAAAGGCGGGGATGGGCAATCGGCAGCGGGGCGAGGGGCACCTCGCGGCAATCGGCAGCGGGCGATCCTGACACCGCGCCGGCCGGCCGGCAACACGATTTGCCGCCCCCGCCGCCGATCTTCCCCCGCCCGCTCCACCATTCGTGAACTGGTTTCAGGCTATGGCATTGCCTATATAGGGCGAAGCGGGCCCGGCCGGGCGCCGCCGAGCCTGTAGTGGACAGTATGGACGAGTTCTTCGATATCCCCACCCTGATCGTGATCGGTGTCGCGATCTTCGTGCTGTTCCGCCTGCGCTCGGTGCTGGGCACCCGCACCGGCAACGAACGCTCGCCGCTCCAGCGCGCCCAGCAGGCCGAAGCGCAGAAGGCGCAGAAGGGCCAGCCGGACGACAAGGTCGCCCCGCTCCGCCCCGCCGCGCTCCCCGCCAATCCCGATGCCGAGCGGCGCGCGCTCAAGCTCGACGCCGAGATCGAGCAGCTCAGTCACGGCGACGCCGCGGTTTCCGCCGGCCTCAAGGCGATCGGAGAGGCCGACCCTAATTTCTCGCCCAAGGCTTTCCTCGAAGGCGCCAAGGCCGCCTACGAGATGATCGTCACCGCCTT
>DASZSH010000207.1:0-8581 GCA_035548755.1 Devosia sp. | reverse complement strand
GGATCGGGCGGCTAGGATTTGCCGAACTCAGATGCTAGAGGCTTGGCGGAAACAGAGTCCGGTGGTCCGACTGATGCCTCAAGGTGGCTGGAAAAACTTCCTGATCGAAATCTTCGCCTGGTGGCGCGGCAACACCTGGGGCACGCGCCTGTGGGTGGCGACGCAGGGCGTCTATGTGGGGTCGGACGCCAGCGGCAACCGCTACTACCGCAGCAGGAAACCCAACGGACCGCACGGCATGGAGCGTCGCATGGTGATCTATGCCGGCGGCTACGCCGAGCCGACAACCATTCCCCCCGGCTGGTATGGCTGGATGCACTACCGCACCAACGAGCCCCCGCGCGAGGGCGATTACACCCCGCGCGAGTGGGAGAAGCCGCACATCCGGAACTATACCGGCACGGCTCTCGCCTACCGGCCCGATGGCAGTCTGCTCAACAAGGGCGAACGCCCGCGCGTGACCGGCGACTACGACGCCTGGTCGCCCGAATAGCCCCAGCAATGCGGCTGGCCTGCCTTGCTCTCGTCGGGCTCGCGCTGGGCGCGGGACCGGCAGCAGCCGCCACCATCTCCAATCCGATCGCGGCCTTCTCCGGGCTCGACAAGATCACCGGCCGGATCACCAATTTCGACGTCTATATGAACGAGACGGTGCAGTTCGGTGCGCTGCAGATCACCCCGCGCGTCTGCTACACGCGGCCGCCCAACGAGACGCAGCGCACCAGCGTCTTCATCGAGGTCGACCAGGTGAGCCTCAAGGGCGGCACGCAGCGCATCTTCACCGGCTGGATGTTCGCCGAGAGCCCGGCGCTCAATCCCATCGACCATCCCGTTTACGACATCTGGCTCGTCGACTGTAAGCAAAGCTCGGACACTCCGCCGCCCGAGACGACCAACCCGCCCAGCTCCGAGGCGCCGGCCGAGCCCGGCGTGTCGGCGGCGCCATCGGGGCAATAGCGTTGCCCGCCGCCTTGACATGGCCCGGCACGGCGTATTTAACAGATACGTTATTTAACCGTAACGCGAAATGATGGACCGCCTGACCCAGACCTTCGCCGCCCTCGCCGACCCGACACGCCGGGCGATCCTCGCCCGGCTCGCCAACGGCGAAGCGACGGTATCCGAGCTCGCCGAGCCTTTCGCAATCAGCCTGCCGGCCATCTCGCGGCATCTCAAGGTGCTGGAGCGGGCCGGCCTCATCAGCCGCGGACGCGACGCGCAGTGGCGGCCATGCCGGCTCGAAACCGCCGCGCTTAAGGAACTGGATGGCTGGGTGGGGCGCTACCGCCGGCTCTGGCAGGAGGACTTCGACCGGATGGATGCCTACCTCGCCCAGCTTCAGAGAGGATCGTCCGATGCCAAGCAGTAGGTCGCTGGCCGTATCGCCCGACCAGGTGCTGGAATTCGACCGCGTGTTCGAGGCGCCGCTCGCGCTGGTGTGGAAGATGTGGCGCGACCCCGAGCATATGGTGCGCTGGCACGGGCCCGAAGGCTACTGGCTCACCCATTGCGAGATCGACTTTCGGGTCGGCGGCAAATGGAAGCGCTGCATGAGCCGGGCGGCCGATCACGCCCACTGGATCGGTGGCGAGTATCTCGAAATCGTCGAGCCCACTCGGCTCGTCTTCACATACATCAACGACTACGACGAGCATGAGATGGTGGTGTCGCTCGACTTCGCCGAGCGCGACGGGCGCACGCACATGCACTTCCACCAGGCCCCGTTCGTCTCGGTCGAGGAACGCGACAGCCATGGCTGGGGCTGGCAATCCGGCCTCGACCTGCTCGCCGACTACGTGGCGCGCGTGGCCGCCGCGGGCGGCGCGCCTGTCGGCCGGCCGCGCATCGAGGGCGGGGCAGCCGACCTCGTCGCCCTCAGGATCAGACGGGAGAAGGCCTGAATGCTCACGCTGCCCAAAGTCGTCACCCGGCCGGAGACGACCTACTACGCCATCCGCCGGAAGGTGCGCATCCCCTTCACCGCCGTGATCGACGAGGTCATGCCGACCATGGGCGGCTGGTTTTCGAGCCACGGAATCGAAAGGCCCGGCCCTGCGGTGTTCCGCTACGACACCATCAAGATGCCCGCCCTCGAGATGGAGTTCGGGCACATTCATACGGGCGGGCTCGCGACCGCCGGAGAGGTGAGGGCCGGCAGCCTGCCGGCCGGAGACTACGCCGCCATCACCTACTGGGGCCACTACAAGGACCTTGAGGAAGTGAACGCCGTTCTGATCGGCTGGGCGCGCCTCAGCGGCCTCGCCCTGGATGTTGCCGAGGACGAGGCCGGCGACCGTTTTGCGGGGCGCTTCGAGCTCTATCCCAATGGTCCGATGGACGAGCCGGACCCCTCCAAATGGGAAACGCAAGTCTTCATCAGGCTGAGGGATTGACCATGCTGCTGAAAGACCGGAATGCCATCGTTTATGGCGGGGGCGGAGCGGTGGGCGCGGCCGTGGCAAAGGCCTTTGCGCGCGAGGGAGCGCGGCTCTTTCTTGCGGGGCGCACGGCCGAACGCCTGGAGTCGGTCGCCACCGACATACGCCAGGCCGGCGGCGCGGCGGACATCGCCCTCCTCGATGCCACCGATCGCGATGCGGTCGAGGCCCACCTGGCCGGGATCGTCGACCGGGCGGGGCCAGTGCGGATCATGTTCAACGCTATCGAGTGGGGCACGACGCAAGGGGAGGTGCTGACCGGCATGGAGTTCGACCTCTTCCTGCGGCCGGTTCGCACGGCGCTCACCACCTGGTTCGTCACCGGCACCGCGCTCGCGCGGCACATGGCCGCCAACGGGGGAGGCGTGATCCTGGGCATCACTGCCAACGCCGGCCGGGAGCCCATCAGCCATGTCGGCGGCTTCGGCGTGGCCTGCGCGGCGGTCGAGCACTATCTGCGTCAGCTCGCGGTCGAGAACGGGCCGCATGGCGTTCGCGTCTGCTGGGTGCGCTCCCCGGGGTCACCGGACTCGCCGGGGGTTCGCTGGGCCTGGCAGTTGCGGGCGGACGAATGGGGGATGACGTTCGACGAGGTGCATCGGCAATTCGCTCGGGACACCCCGCTGCGACGGGTCACGGCGCTGGCGCAGGTGGCGGACGCGGCGGTGCTGCTCGCTTCCGACCTGGCGGCCGGCATGACCGCGACGATGGCCAATGCCACCGGCGGCGCGCTGCTCGATTGAACGGGCTGGCCGCTCAGATGCGATCGAACGCTGACCAGTCGGCCTCGTGCGCGAGGGCGTCCGCGAGGCGGAGCTCATAGTCTTCGCGCGCAATCTCGATGCCGCCGAAGGTCCGCAGATGGTCAGTGACGAACTGCGTGTCGAGCAGCCGGTAGCCCCCGGCCTTGAGCCGGTCCAGCAGATGCGCCATGGCGATTTTTGAACAATCGGTCTTTCGGTGGAACATCGATTCTCCGAAAAACGCCGCCCCGATCGAAACGCCGTACAGCCCCCCGACCAGGGCCGCCCCGTCCCACACTTCCACCGTATGCACAAAGCCCCGGCGGAAGAGCTCGCCATAAAGACGGCGGATGGCGCCATTGATCCAGGTGGTCTCCCGCTCGCTTCCCGCCGTCGCGCAGCCCTCGATCACGGCCTCGAAGTCGGTATCGATGCGGATGGAATAAGGATGTCTTTTCAATGTCTTGCGGAGGCTTCTTGAGATATGGATCGCATCGAGCGGGATGATGCCTCTGAGCTGGGGGCTCACCCAGAACAGGTCCTCGGAGGCGGCGTCCTCGGCCATTGGGAAGATGCCCGCCTGATAGGCGCGCAAGATCAGCTCGGGCGTCAGTTCCACCGCAAATGGGTCGGTTTTGCGTGACATGGCTGCTCCGCAAGGGGTTCACAGAGTGATATTGCCGCGACAACGTGTATTGCCAGCGTTCAGTTTTTATCGCCTAAGAGAGCCCGCTTTTGCCCCGACGCAACCCACGAGTCCGCCCGCCCATGTCCGTGCCCGTCATTGAAACCGACAAAGCCAATCTTGAGCTCATGAGCGGCAAGAGCCTGCTGCACATCCTCAAGGACGTGACCTTCAAGGTGATGTCGGGAGAAGTGACGGCGGTCGTGGGTCCCTCGGGCAGCGGCAAGACCTCGCTGCTGATGATCCTGGGCGGGCTCGAACGGGCGAGCTCGGGCAAGGTCGTGGTGGCCGGCCAGGACATCTCGACCGCCAATGAAGACCAGCTCGCGATCTTCCGGCGCAAGAACCTCGGCATCCTGTTCCAGAACTTCCACCTCATTCCCTCCATGAGCGCCCTCGAAAACGTGGCGCTGGCGCTCGAAATCGCCGAGACCGGCGAGAGCTTCCGCGAAATCCGCGAGCGTGCGGCGGCCGCGCTCAACGAGGTTGGCCTGGGCGATCGGCTGACGCACCTGCCAAGCGCGCTGTCGGGCGGCGAACAGCAGCGCGTGGGCCTCGCCCGCGCCATGGTCACCGACCCGCGTCTGCTGCTCGCGGACGAGCCGACCGGCAACCTCGACCAGGATACTGGCGCCATGGTCATCGACCTGATGTTCAATCTCGCCCGCAAGAAGGGCGCCGCCATCCTGCTCATCACCCACGATCGCTCGCTTGCGGCCAAGGCCGACCGCATGCTCAGCATGAATCACGGGCACCTGACCGAGAACGTCAAAGAGGCAGTGCCCGCATGAGCCGCCTCGCAAACTGGATGCGGGTCGCGCTGGTCGACCTGCGCGGCGATCTGCGCCGTTTTGGAATCCTGCTCGCCTGCCTGGCGCTGGGCACGGCGACCATCGCCGGCGTGAGCTCGGTGGGAGATGCGCTCAAGGATGCCATCCTGCGCGATGCCAACACGCTGCTGGGCGGCGACCTGCAGGTCAATCGGGCGGACCGCCGCGCCAATCCCGACGAGCTCGCCTATCTGCAGTCGCTCGGGCAGGTGACGGAGACCATTTCGTCCAACTCGCGCGCCGACGCGATGGACAATAGCGGCAACACGGCCTTTCTCGACATCTACGCCGTCGACGGCAACTACCCTCTCTACGGCCACGTGGTAAGCCCAGAGCTCAAGGCGGGGCAGCGGCCATCTGACCTGTTGGCCGAGAAGGACGGTGTCTACGGCGCCATCGTCGATCCTGTGATCCTCGACCGCCTCGGCATTCAGCTGGGGGGCCATTTCCTCGTCAACGGCACCGAGTTCGAGGCGAGGGGGGAGCTTGTTTCGCTGCCCAACAGCGCGCTTCGCGGATTGCATCTGGGCCTCACCGCCCTCATGTCGATCGAGGGCGAGCAGGCCAACCCCAACACCCGGCCGCCGCTGCCGGGGCTGCTGACCCAGTACAGCTACAAGATCAAGCTCAACCCGGACCAGGGCGACTACACGATCGCGCAGCCCAAGGTCGCGGCCCACTTTGCTGCCGACCCCGAATGGAAGGTGCAGTCGCCCTATGACGCGGCCGGCACCCTGGCGCGCTTCTACGACCTGTTCGTGCGCTTCCTGCTGATTGTGGGTCTGAGTTCGCTGCTGGTGGGCGGAGTGGGCATCTCCAACGCCGTCACGGCCTATATCCAGGAGCGCCAGCGCGCCATTGCGACATTGCGCAGCCTTGGCGCGACCGGTCCGCGCATTCTGGTCCATTTCTTCACGCAGGTCGGGATCATGTCGCTTGTCGGCATCGTCATCGGCCTTGTGATCGGCGCCGCGCTGACTGCGGCGGCCTTGCCGGTGCTCGGCCGCATTCTCGCGGTGGACCTGCCGCCGGCGGTCGAGTGGCCGGCGCTGGGGACGGCGTTGCTGTTCGGCGTCCTTGCCGCCTTCGCCTTCTCCTACCTGCCTCTGGTCAGGGCCGAAAAACTCAAGCCGGCAATGCTCTTCCGGACGGTCGGCACAAGCGTGCAGAACCTCAGGACGCGCGAATACCTCGACCCCTGGGTGGTGCTGCCCCTGCTCATTTCGGGGCTGGGCATTTTCGGGCTGGCCTGGTGGTCGACCAAGGATTTCAACCTGGTCTTTTACTACGCCATCGGCGTCATCGGCGCCTTCGTGCTGCTAAGCCTCGCCGGCCGCCTGCTGCAGTTTGTCCTGAGGCTCGTGCCGCCGCTGCCCAGCAAGACGCTGCGAAACGCCTTCCGCGGCATCTACCGACCGGGCTCGCCCGCGCCGGTCGTGATCATGTCTCTGGGCCTGGGCCTTGCGATGCTGCTGGTCATCGTCATCCTCAGCGTCAACCTCCGCGAGCAGCTGCTTGGCCAGGTGACCAAGGACGCTCCGACCTTCGTTGCGACCGACATGTTCGACGACGAGATTGTCGATCTGCAGAACTTCCTGCAGTCCACCGGGATGGTCACGGACTTCAAGCACTCCCCGATGATCCGCGCCGCGATCACCAAGGTGAACGGCGTGCCATCCGAGAACATCCGCAACCGCAAGGAGATTTCCGGAGAAGCCGCCTACATGCTGACAGGCGAGATCCTGATGACCTGGCGGCCCGACCTGCCGGTCGACTCGACCATCACCTCGGGCGCCTGGTGGCCGCAGGACTATGATGGTCCGCCGCTCGTTTCCATGCGCGACAAAGACGCCGAAAGCGTGGGCCTCAAGGTTGGCGACAAGATCGAGCTCACCCTGTTCGGGGAAAGCTTCGAGGCGACGGTCGCCAACCTGCGGGACTTCCAGTTCCAGACAGGACTCAACTTCCTCGTTACCGCCTCGCCCCATACCTTCGACGATTTCCCGGGCACCAACCTTGCCACGATCAAGGCCGCCGAAGGGCACGAGAAGGATGTCGAGCGGGCGCTCGCCCGGAAATACCCGGACATCACCTTCCTGCCGGTCGGCGAGGCGCTGAACCAGGGGGCCGAAATCCTCGGGCAGCTTTCGACCGCAGTGAATATCGTAGGGGGGCTCGCCGTGGTGAACGGGCTGCTGGTGCTGGCCGGCACCATGGCGGCCGGGCGCAAGCAGCGCGAGGCCGACGCCGTGGTCAACAAGGTGCTTGGCTCCACCCGTACCGACGTGATCAAGGTGTTCGCCCTCGAATATGCCCTTCTGGGCGGGTTCGCAGCATTGCTTGCGACCTGCGTCGGCATTGCCGGGGCTTACACGATCGTCAACAAGGCGCAGATGGACGTGGGCTTTGGCGTCGATCCGCGCCTGGTGCTGGGGGTGCTGGTCGGCTCGATCGCCTTGACGATCCTCACGGGCGCCGCCACCACCTGGAGCGCGCTGAGCACCAAGCCGGCGCAATACCTGCGGGCGCTGGGGTAGCTAGAAGCTCGCCGTGAGCCTGCCCCGCGCAAGGCCATGGCGGTGAGCGCTAGTGCTTCATTCCGAGGTATTTTTCCAGCCAGTGGATGTCGTAGCTGCCGCTGAGGATGTCGGGTTCCTTGATCAGCCGCTGGAACAACGGGAGCGTGGTCTTGATCCCGTCCACGACGAACTCGTCGATGGCGCGGCGCAGCCGCATCAGACACTCCTCGCGCGTGCGGCCGTAAACAATGAGCTTGCCGATCAGGCTGTCGTAGTAGGGCGGGATCGCGTAGCCACCGTACACCGCTGAATCCACACGCACCCCGACCCCGCCGGCCGGATGGTAGAATTTGATGGTGCCCGGCGAGGGGGTAAAAGTGTCGGGGTCTTCGGCGTTGATGCGCACCTCGATGGCATGGCCGGTAAAGGCCACGTCCTTCTGCTTGAGGCTGAGCGGCTCGCCGGAGGCCACGCGGATCTGCTCGTAGACGAGGTCGATGCCAGTGACGCGCTCGGTGACGGGATGCTCGACCTGCAAGCGCGTATTCATCTCGATGAAGTAAAACTCGCCGTTCTCGTACAGAAACTCGATCGTCCCGGCGCCCGAATATTTGAGCTTGCGCATGGCGGCGGCGCAGATTTCGCCGATCTTGTCCCGCTGGGCCGCAGGGACGGTCGGGGCGGTCGCTTCCTCCCAGACCTTCTGGTGCCGCCGCTGCAGCGAGCAATCGCGGGTTCCCAGATGCACCGCGTTGCCCTTGCCGTCGCCCATGACCTGCACTTCGATGTGCCGCGGCTTGCCCAGATACTTTTCCATATAGACGGAGTCGTTGCCGAAGGCCGCTTTGGCCTCGGCCCGGGCGGTCGACCAGCTCAACAGCAGGTCGGCTTCGGTGTGGGCGACCTTCATGCCGCGTCCGCCGCCGCCCGCCGTGGCCTTGATCAGCACAGGGTATCCGATCTGGGCGGCGGTCTTTTTCGCCTCGTCCTCCGTCTTCACCTCGCCCCTCGAACCGGGCACGACCGGGATGCCAAGTTCCACCGCCGTCTGCTTGGCGGTGATCTTGTCGCCCATGATCTGGATGTGGTGCTCGGACGGCCCGATAAAGGTGATCTTGTGTTCCTGGAGAATGCGCGCGAACCGGGCGTTCTCCGACAGAAACCCATAACCGGGATGCACGGCGTCGGCCCCGGTGATCTCGCAGGCGGCAAGGATCGAGGGAATGTTGAGGTAGCTGTCTCTGGCGGGAGGCGGGCCGATGCACACGCTCTCATCCGCCATGCGCACATGCATGGCGTTGCGGTCCGCGGTCGAATAGACCGCAACGGTCGAAATGCCCAGCTCCTTGCAGGCGCGCAGCACGCG
>DASZSH010000206.1:5000-18357 GCA_035548755.1 Devosia sp. | reverse complement strand
CGCTGCACTTTGATCGACATGGTTCTCTCCAGTTTTAAAAAATGCCCGGCTTCAAAAAGGCCCGCCGAGGTTGGCATCCGGCCATGGACTTAAATCACCCTGGGGCGATTCCATGGCGGCCGCCGTTGAATGGATGTATAGTGATGCTAGCCTCAGCCCCGCTGAGAGGCAACCCCATTGAATGAGTATTTAATCTCGCACCCGCAATAATCCTTGACTTTTCATGTATTTAACCATATTATCCTTATCTGATTCGCGAAGGGGTTAACGGTTGGCCAAAGCCGAGGCCGTTAAGGAAATCCGTCGAAAGCAGCTGATCGACGCCACGATCCGGGCGATCGGCCGCTATGGCTACGCCTCGACGACTCTGACCCATGTCGCCGGAGAAGCCGGGCTCTCGCCGGGCATCGTGAACTTCTATTTCAAGTCCAAGGACCAGCTCCTGCTGGCGACCCTGGAGCAGATCGTCGATGAGTATTCGGCCTTCTGGCAGCAGGCGCTCTCCAAGGGCAAGGTGGCGCCGGCCTCGGGCCTGGAGGCCATGATCGAGGCCGACTTCCACCCCTCGGTCTGCAATCCGGAGAAGATCTCGATCTGGTACGCCTTCTGGGCGGAGGCGGGGAACAACCCGGCCTATCAGGGCCTCGTCCAGCGCCTCGAGACCGACTACATCCAGCAGACCGTCGAGCTCTGCGCCCGGATCATCGCCGAGGGCGCCTATGGCATCGATGCCCGCACCGTCGCGATCGGCCTCAACGCCATGATCGACGGGCTCTGGTTCGACTGCCTGATGGAGCCCAAGGCGTTCAACCGCAACGACGCGAAGCGGGTCTGCCGCTCCTATCTCGCCGCGGTGTTCCCCGCGCATTTCGCCGGCGGGCCGAAGCGGGCGCGGCCGGCGCCGGCGGCGGATGAGGAGGCACCGGTCGAGCTGGCGCTCGATCCCGACGTGCAGGGCCGCGACGCCCATCGCGCGCGGATCGCCGCCGCCTTGCGCAAGCGCGTCGATCCGGTCGGCACGATCCGCCGCGAGGCCCTGGCCGCCAGCATCGGCGTCTCCCTGAAGGTGCTGGAAGGCTGGCTCGACGGCCGCGCCGAGCCGAGCTCCTGGCAGATCGGCCGCCTGATCGCCGCGACCGACGCGCAGATCTGGATGGAGATCTACGGCCCCCTGCACGAGGAGACCCAGCGCCGCTTCGAGGCGCGCCTCGCCCAGCAGCGCGCCGAGGCCGAGCGCGAGAAGGCCGCGCTCGACGCGCTCAAGGGCCAAAAGGGGAGCTGAGGGGTGCGGCGTTTCTTTTCTTCGTCATGGTCGGCCGCGGACGAATGTCCGCCTTCGTGGACTGTGGCCGACCATCCACGAGTTTGCCGGCAACTAAAGAAACTCGTGGATGGTACGTCTTCGCGTACCATGACGAACTCATAAAATGGACGTAGTTAGAACCGAGCATCGCCTCGCCCCGCTGCTGACGCCGAAGTCGGTGGCGCTGATCGGCGCCAGCCCGAAGCCGGGCACGGTCGGCCGCGGCATGATCACGTCGACATCGATGCCCGGCACGCCGAGCCGCATCCACCTCGTCAACCCCAACTACCCGGAGATCGAGGGGCGGAAATGCTACGCCGCGCTCGCCGATCTGCCGGAGCGGGTCGACATGGCCGTGCTCGGCGTCGCCAATGCGCGGCTGGAGGCGGCGCTCAAGGACGCGATCGAGAACGGCGTGCGCGCCGCCACCATCTTCGCGAGCTGCTATCTGGAGAACGATCGCGAGCCGAAACTCACCGCACGATTGTCGGCGATGGCGAAGGAGGCGGGGGTCGCGATCTGCGGCGGCAACTGCATGGGCTTCTACAATCTCGAATACGGCTTGCGGGTCTGCGGCTTCCCGCCGCCGGACTGGATCCGCGCCGGCGGCATCGCCTTCATCACCCATTCGGGCTCCGCCTTCTCCGCGCTCTGCCACAACGACCGGCGCATGGGCTTCAACCTCGCGGTCTCGGCGGGGCAGGAGCTCGCGACCAATGTCGCCGACTATCTCGACTTCGCGCTGTCGCTGGACTCGACCAAGGTGGTCGGCCTGTTCCTGGAGACCGTGCGCGACCCGCAAGGCTTCGCCCGCGGCTTGGAGAAGGCGCGCGCGAAGAATGTCCCCGTCGTCGCCCTGAAGGTCGGCCGCACCGCCGAGAGCGCCGCGCTCGCCGTCAGCCATTCCGGCGCGCTGGCCGGCAACCACGCCGCCTACCAGGCGCTGTTCGACCATTACAAGGTGATCGAGGTCGACAACATGGACGACCTGGTGAACGGCCTGCATTTCTACGCCGGCGGCCGCGACCTCGCGCCCGGCGGCATCGCCACCATGCATGACAGCGGCGGCTTCCGCGAGCTCGCCATGGACCTCGCCGTCGAGCGCAAGGTGCCGTTCGCCCGGATCGGCGCCGAGACCACGCGGAAGCTCGCCGCGCGCCTGGATTACGGCCTGGAGCCGATCAACCCGCTCGATGCCTGGGGGACGGGCAACGACTGGGAGGGCATCTTCGGCGACTGCATGCAGGCCCTGCTCGACGATCCGGATACGGCGCTGGGCGCACTCTGCGTCGAGACCCGCGACGGCTATGCGCTGACCGAGGGCTATTGCGAGATGCTGCGCCGGATCCGCGACAAGACGGGCAAGCCGGTCATCCTCGCCACCAATGTCGCCAGCAATTCCAGCGACGACGTCGCGGTGCGGCTGGCGAAAGACGGCGTGCCGGTCCTTTCCGGCGTTGCGTCGATGCTGACCGTGATCCGCAAGGCGATGGACCGCCGCGACCGCACGGCGAAGCCCAACCCGCCATCGCCGCCGAAGGGCCTCCGCGGGAAATGGCAGGCCCGCCTGCAAGGCGGCGCCACCCTGGACGAGGCCGAAAGCCTGGCGCTGCTGGCCGATTACGGCGTCCCGGTCCTGCCGCATCGCGTGGTCGAGACCGAGGCCGACCTGCTGAAGGCCGCGCGATCCTTCGGCGCCGTCGCGGTCAAGACCGCGATGCCGGGCATCTTCCACAAGTCCGATGTCGGCGGCGTGAGGCTCGGTCTCGCGGATGCCGCCGCGCAGAGCGCCGCCTATCGCGATCTCAAGGATCGCCTCGGCCCGCGCGTCATCGTCATGCCGATGGCCCAGGAGGTTCTGCAGGCGAAGGGCGTCGAACTCTCCCTCGGCCTCACCCGCGATCCGCAATTCGGCCCGATCCTGATGCTCGGCGCCGGCGGCACGCTGATCGAGCTCCTGAAGGATCGCCGCTTCGCCATCCCGCCCTTCGATGAAGGCGAGGCGCTGCGGCACCTGGAGGCCCTGGCGCTGCGCCCGCTGCTCGACGGCAAGCGCGGTGCGCCGCCAGCCGATCTGGAGAAGCTGTCCCAGGCGATTTCGCGCTTCTCGGTGCTGGCCGCCGATCTCGGCGAGCTGATCGCGGAGGCGGACGTCAACCCGCTGATCGCCGGACCCCAAGGCTGCGTCGCCCTCGACGCGCTGATCGTACCTCGAAAGGACTGAGTATGGACCTCTCGCTGAGCAAGCAGGACCTCGGCATCCAGGCGCGGGCGAAGGAATACGCCGAGCAGCACCTCTTCCCGCAAGAGATCGCGACCGACGAGCGCAAGCTGGCCAAGAAGACGCTGGTCGAGATGCGCAGGCAGGCGATCGCCTACAAGCTCAACGGCTTCAACCATGCCGAGGAGGATGGCGGCCACGGCTATACGGCGCTGCAGCAGGCGCTGATCTGCGAGGAGCTCGGCAAGGCGACCTGCGGCCTCTGGACCGTGGTGTTCAAGGCCTCCACGCCGTTGAAGCGCGGCACCCGGTGGCAGCGCGAGACCTTCCTGCTGCCCTTCAACGCCGGCAAGGGCCGGTCCTGCTTTGCGATCACCGAGAAGGATGCCGGGTCCGATCCGACCTATGTCAAGACCTCGGCCGTCAGGAAGAAGGGCAAGTGGGTGATCAACGGCGAGAAGTGGTTCGTCACCTCCGCCGACGCCTCGTCGGTGGTGATCGTCCACGCCCATGTGGACGGCGACGCGAAGAAGCCGACGCTCTTCATCGTCGATCTCGACGCGCCGGGCGTGAAGGTGAAGCGCATCCCGCAATTCATGCACTCGTACGTGTATGAGCACTACGAGATGCAGTTCGACAACGTGACCGTGGACGACAACCGCCGCCTGGGCGAGGTGGGGCAGGGCTTCGACCTCACCAAGGAATGGTTCACCGAGACGCGGCTCGAGATCGCCGCCCATTGCCTCGGCGCCGCTATCCGCGCCACCGAGATCGCCAACAGGCATGCCTCCGAACGCGTGCAGTTCGGCAAGCCGATCCGGGATTTCCAGGCGATCGAGTTCATGCTGGCCGACATGGCGGTCGAGATCATGGCGGCGAAATCGCTGCTCTACCGGATCGCCGCGGAGATTTCCGAGGGCATGGACCCGAAGCTGGTCCACGCCCGCGCCAGCGCGGTCAAGCTTTACAATTCCGAGATGGCCGGCCGCGTGGTGGACAAGGCATTGCAGATCCTCGGCGGTCGCGGCTATATGCGGGAAAGCCCGGTCGAGCGGCTCTACCGCGACGTCCGGGTGGACCGGATCTGGGAGGGGACTTCCGAGATCCAGCGCGTGGTGATCGGCGGCCAGATCAAGAAGCGGGGCCTCGGCATCTATACCGGCTGGGGCGCCTGACTTCCCGTGGGGTTGCAGCAGGTGAACAGGACGCATGCGGTTCCGGCGCCGGAATCGACCGGGTATGTGGAGGTCGAAGGCGGCCGCATCTGGTGGCGCAGCAACGGCGACCGGCACAAGGACAAGGCGCCGCTGCTCTGCGTCCATGGCGGCCCCGGCGTGCCGCACGACTACCTGCTGCCGCTGACGACGCTCTCCTTCGAGCGCCGCGTCATCCTCTACGACCAGCTCGATGTCGGCCATTCCGACAAGCCCGGGGACCCCGGCAACTGGCGCATCGAGCGCTTCGTCTCCGAGATCGATGCGATCAGGAAGGGGCTCGGCCTCGACCGGTTCCATCTGTTCGGCAATTCCTGGGGCGGCACCGTGGCCGCGGAATATGCGATCGGCCGCCCGCAGGGGATGACGAGCCTGACGCTGGAAGGCCCGCTGCTCTCGACCGCGCGCTGGATCGCCGACAACGACGAATACATCAAGGCGCTGTCGGCGGAGGCGCGCGAGGCGCTGGAGCGCTCCGGCGGCCAGGGCGCCGACCACGACCCGAAGGTCGCGGCGGCGATCGCGGAATACAACCGGCGCCATCTCTGCCGCGCCGATCCCTGGCCCGACTTCCTGGAAGCGGCGATGAACGGCACCAACACCGCCGTCTACAACACGATGTGGGGCCCGACCGAGTTCATCTGCACCGGGACCCTGCAGCGCTACGACTGCACCTCGCGGCTGAGCCACATCCAGGCGCCGACGCTCATCATCTGCGGCCAGTACGACGAGGCGGCGCCGACCAGCTGCCACGTCTTCAGCAAGCTGATCCCCGGCGCCCAGCTCGCGGTCATCCCGAACGCCTCGCACCTGCCGCATATCGAGCGGCCGGATCCCTTCATGATGATCCTGCGCACCTTCCTCAAGGAGTGCGAGTAGCCGGCCGATGTTCGATCCGGTCGAGTTCCTGCTGGAGCATGGCCTGCTGCGCGACCGGGGCGTCAGCGCGAAGCCGCTGGCCGGCGGCTACCTCAACGAGGTCTATCGCGTCCGCGGCCCGGCGACCGATGGCCCGGGTATCGACTGGGTGGTGAAGCGCTTCATGCCGGAAACGGAACTGGCGCTGTTCCCCAACTTCCCGGCCGCCGAAGCCGAGGCGCTGAAGCGCGCCGGTGCCCATGGCCTGGCACCGAAGCCGATCGGCTTCTTCGAAGGCGACCGCCCGGTCCTGGTCTACGAGTTCTGCGAGGGCGAGGCCTGGCGCGACGGGGTCGGCGACGTCGCACGGCTGCTGCGGCGCCTGCGCGACGTCGATCCCGACGGCTTCCGGCACGTGCCGATGTCGCCGACAGAAATACTCGCGGAGGGGGATGCCTTTCTCGCGAAGATCGAGCCGGCGGCGCGTGATAGGCTCGGTCGCGTGCGGCCGAGGCCGTTCGGGGCGGAGCCGGTGCGACGCAGCTTCCTGCACACCGACATCGGCCCCGGCAACATCATCGTCACCCGCGGCGGGCGCCTGGTGGTGATCGACTGGCAGTGCCCCGCGGCGGGCGATCCGGTGCAGGACATGATCGCCTTCCTGTCGCCGGCATTCCAGATCCTCTACGGCTGCGCGCCGCTCGATGCGCAGGACGAGATGGACTTTCACCGGGCCTATGACGACGCGGCGACAAAGGAGCGATACGACCGCCTGCGGCCGTTCTATGATTGGCGGATGGCGGGCTATTGCGCGACGCGCAAGCTGAAATACGCGGTCGCGCGGCCGGAGGCGTCGCAGCGCTACGATCGTGCACTGAATGCGCTGCTGGCGCGGCTCGAGGGCGGAGCATGAGCAAGGTCGATCTCTTCCTGCAGAGCTATTGCTACCGGCACCATTACCTGCATCAGCCGGGCTATGACGTGTTCGCCTTCCTCGACCGTGCCGCGGCCGATGGATACACGGGGGTCAGCATCAACCTGAACGGCCCCAACTACCGGCAGCTTTCGGGCACGTCGCCGGATCATATCCGCCGTGTCCGCAAGCGCCTCGAAGCCAACAAGCTGCGCTGCGACCTGGAATCCAGCGGCACCGACGAGGCGCATTTCACCGCGATGCTCGGGGTCTGCGACATCCTCGGCGTCGAGCAGCTTCGCACCTATATGCGCCATGCCGGTTCGCCGCGGGAGACGGTCCAGCGCACGATTGCCGATCTCCGCGCCGCGGCGTCGCGCTTCAAGGCGGCGGGCGTCGCGCTGCTGCTGGAGAACCACGAGGACTTCACCGGCGCCGAGATGGCCGAGATCATGCGCGGAGTCGATCGGGAGCCGGTCGGCGTCCTCTTCGACTACGGCAATTCGATGATGGTGGCCGAGCAGCCCGAGACGGCGCTGGATGCCATGCTGCCTTTCGTCCGTTCGGTGCATCTGAAGGACCATGCCTGCCGGCGCCATCATGACGGAACGGTCGAGATTCTCGGCGTTCCGATCGGCAGCGGCGTGCTGCCGATCGCCGATCTGACGCGGCGGCTGGTGGCGAACGGCCTCGACCGGATCCTGCTGTCGAACGTCTGGGCCTACCGCTGCCCGGTGCGCGACTGGCGTGGCGGCGCGAAGTGGGGCGAGGGCGTGTTCCGCGGCGACACGCGCGCCTACGATCCGGTGCTGCGCCCGTGGGACGCGCCGGACTGGGAGGCGTCCGACCCCGCGCATCTGGTCGCGCTGGAGGAGGAAGCGGTGCGCTGGGCGCAGACCTGGCTCAGGAAGACGCTGAGGGAGATCGGCGTCAAGGTCGTCACCCGGGGATGAAGGGCACGATGTCGATGGCCCGGCCGCGCTCGTAGGCGAGGAGCTGGTTCGGCGGAACCTCGTTCCAGGTGCGCTCGTCCTCCTCGTCCAGCGGTTCGGAAACCACCAGCAGATGCCCGTTGGCGCGCGACCAGTAGAGGCTGGGCGGGGCGTCGTCGGTCGAGTAGCGGACGGCATAGATATGCGTGCCGTCGGTCAAGGTCGCGGTCAGGCGGAACGGCGCCTCGGCGCCGACCGCGATCCGGCCCTCGTTGATCCGCGCCACGGCGCGGGTGAGGGCGCCCACCGGATCATTCTCCAGGCCCTCGGTGAAGAGCAGGTAGAACAGCAGCTCGGTATCCGTGGTGCCGAGGCGGTACTGGTAGTAGCGGTCGTCGATCATCGCCTCCAGCCGCCGGCGCAGCCGGTCGTAGCCGCCGATCTGGCCGTTATGCATGAACAGCCATTTCTCGTGGCTGAACGGATGGCAGTTCTGCCGCGCGGTCGCCGTGCCGGTCGAGGCGCGGACATGAGCCAGGAACAGGCCGGAGCGGATCTGGTGCGAAAGGCTCTTCAGGTTGGCGTCGTTCCAGGCCGGCAGGATGTCGCGATAGACGCCGGGTACGCCGCGCTCGCCGTACCAGCCGACGCCGAAGCCGTCGCCGTTGGTGGTGACATGCGAATGGCGGGCATGGAGGCTCTGGTTGATGAGCGAGTTCTGCGGCTCGAACAGCACCTTGTCGAGGTAGATCGGCTCGCCGCAATAGGTCAGCCAACGGCACATGGCTCTCAGATTCCCTCTCGCAAGTCGACGTCGCTGCGCGCGTGGCTTGGCTGCTGCAGCGACTTGTCCCAACGGCCTTCCAGCATGAAGGCGCGGATCTTCTGCTCCCAGGGCGCGACCTCGAAGCCGTTCGCCTGGAGCCAGTCGTCGTTGAAATAGGATTGCTCGTAGCGTCGGCCGCTGTCGCAGATCAAGGTGACGATCGAGCCGTGCCTGCTCGAGGCGCGCATTTCGGCCGCGATCTGCAGCACGCCCATGAGGTTGGTGCCGGTCGATCCGCCCACCCGCCGGCCGATCAGCTCCGAGAGGACGCGCATGGCGGCGAAGCTCGCGGCGTCCGGCACCTTGATCATGCGATCGACCAGATCGGGGATGAAGGAGGGCTCGACCCGCGGCCGGCCGATGCCTTCGATGCGGGAGCCGGTCGCCGCGGTGAGGTTGCGGTCGCCGCTCTCATAGAAGTCGAAGAAGACCGAGCGGCCGGGATCGACCACGCAGAGCCGGGTCTTGAACTGGCGATAGCGGATGAAGCGGCCGATGGTGGCCGAGGTGCCGCCGGTGCCGGCGCCGCAGACGACCCAGCTCGGACAGGCATGTTCCTCGCGCGCCATCTGCTGGAACATCGCCTCGGCGATGTTGTTGTTGCCGCGCCAGTCGGTGGCGCGTTCGGCAAAGGTGAACTGGTCGAGATAGTGGCCGCTCGCCGCTTCGGCGAGGCGGCGGCTCTCGTCATAGACGGCGCCTGCGTCGTCCACGAAGTGGCACTTGCCGCCGTAGAACTCGATCTGCGCGATCTTCTCCGGCGAGGTCGAGCGCGGCATGACCGCGACGAACTTCAAGCCGAGCAGGCGGGCGAAATAGGCTTCCGAGATCGCGGTAGAGCCGGAGGAGGCGTCGACCACCAGGCTGCCGGCATGGATCCAGCCGTTGCAGAGCCCGTAGAGGAAAAGCGAGCGGGCGAGGCGGTGCTTCAGGCTGCCGGTCGGATGCGTGGACTCGTCCTTGAGATAGATCGTGATCCCGGCCAGCGCCGGCAGGTCCAGGCGCTCGAGATGCGTGTCGGCGGAGCGCGTGAAGTCCGCCTCGATCTTGCGGATCGCCTGGTCGGTCCAGTCGCGATCGGACATGGTCGTTTCTCCCCGGCGCACTCTAGCCAGGGCACATTAACAAACTTTCAACGCTGCCGGCGGGGCTACTCCAGCACCAGCCGCGGGAAATAGAACGACACGACCCAGTTCGGCATGTCGACGATCTCACTGATCCGGAGATCGCCGCAGACCGAACAGAGCATGTAGGCCTCGACCGGGGCGATGTTATGTCGCTTCGACAGCAGGTCGATCATGCCGCTGACGGCGGCCCTGGCGCCTTCCATCAGGTCCGGCCCGATGCCGGTGGTGACGTCGTAGCCCTTGTCGTCGAGATGGCGGGTCACGGGTCCCGGGGTGCGGAAGCGGGGAAAGGCGAGATTGGCCTTCTTCACGAGCTCCAGCTTCACCACGACGTCGAGCTGGCTCTCGATCGCGGTGCCGCAGACCTCGCCGTCGCCTTGCGCGGCATGCGTATCGCCGAGAGAGAAGAGCGCGCCCTTCACCTCGACCGGCAGATAGAGCTCGGAGCCCCTGGCAAGGTCGCGCACGTCCATGTTCCCGCCGACGCGCCGGGGCGGGACGACGGAGTGATGCCCGGGCTCGGCGGGTGCCAGGCCGATCGTGCCGGCGAAGGGCTTCAGGGGCACCCTGGCCGGGCCGAACATGGCCGGGACCAGGCCGCTGGCGTCGTAGCGCCAGATGTTGATCGCGGGATCCTTGAACTGGTCGGCGAGCAGGCCGAAGCCCGGGATGTTCGCGGTCCAGCCCCAGCCACAGGGCTTGAAATCGACCAGGGTCACCTTGATGGCATCGCCCGGTTCGGCGCCGTCGATGGCGATCGGGCCGAGCACCGGATTGACCCGGGAGAAGTCGAGGCCGGGGACGTCTTTCGCGGTCCAGCTTGGCGTGATCTGGCCGGCGGAGGAATCCTTGCACTTCAGCTCGAGGGTGTCGCCGGAGCCGACGGTCAGGATCGGCTGCAGGGAATTGTCCCAGCCGAAGTGATGCTGGTGGTCGTGGATCGTGTGTCGGTGCGCGGCGTCCATCGCGGGCTTGCTCCGTTCTCGGCGGGAGAAGGGCAGGATAAGCGGCGCCGGGGCGCGGTCAATATAGCGGGAAGTGATAGGCGCCCGCGGGTGACGCGGGCGCCGTGCCTACTTCATCGACTGCGCGTAGCGGCGCTGGTCGCGGGCGAAGAATTCCGGCGTGTGATCGCCGAACGGCCCGGAGCCGATCCCCGCCTCGTCGTCGTCGCGATGTGCGCCGCGATGGGTCTCGGCGTGGTGCTGGGCGCGGCGGTGATGCCGGTTGCCGCTCTCCGGGGTCACCGGACGCACGGGCGCGATGCCCTCGATATGGGTGGGCGCGTCGGGCACGATCTGCGGGGCGATCTCCGGCAAGGCCGTGGCGGCGGCCAGGTCGTCCTTGCGGTGCTTGGCGAGCGGCGCCGGCGGCTGGACCGGCGTCTCGTCATGGCCGTTGTGGCGGCTGCCGCGGCCGCGACGGCCGCTTCTCTCCTCGCGGCCGCCCTTGGAATCCCGGGCCGGCTTGCCGCCCCGTCCGCGGCCGCGGCGGCGCGGCTCGTCGGAGAGTTCCTGGGTGGTGATGCCCTCGATCTCGATGCGCGGGATCGGCTTGCCGATCAGCTTCTCGATCGCGGCGACCGACTTGCCGTCCTCGGGCATGGCGAAGGTGAAGGCCCGGCCCTCGCGCCCCGCACGGCCGGTGCGGCCGATCCGATGCACGTAGTCCTCGGCATGGAACGGCGTGTCGAAGTTGAAGACGTGGGAGAGGCCCTTGATGTCGATGCCGCGGGCGGCGACATCGCTGCAGACCATGAGCCGCGCCTCGCCGGCCTTGAACTTCTCCAGCGTCTCGGTGCGCTTGGACTGCGGCATGTCGCCGTGGAGCTGCACCGCGTCGAAGCCGTGCTTGGTCAGCGAGCGGTAGAGGATGTCGACGTCCTTCTTCCGGTTGCAGAAGATGAGGGCGTTGGTGACCTCCTCCTGGCGGATCAGGCGGCGGAGCGCCTCCCGCTTGTCCATCTCATCGACCACGATGAGGCCCTGGGTGACGGTGGTCGCCGTGGTCGCCGGCGGCGCCACGGTGATCTCCTTCGGGTTCATCAGGAAGGCGTCGGCCAGGCGCTTCACTTCCGGCGCCATGGTGGCGGAGAAGAACAGGGTCTGGCGGATCTTGGGGAGCAGGGAGACGATGCGCTCGACGTCCGGGATGAAGCCCATGTCCAGCATGCGGTCGGCTTCGTCGATGACGAGGGTCTTCACGTCGCTCATCAGGATCTTGCCGCGCTCGAAGAGATCGATCAGGCGGCCGGGCGTGGCGATCAGCACATCGACGCCGCGATCGAGCTTGCGCTCCTGGTCCACGAAGCTCTCGCCGCCGATCAGCAGCGCCATCGAGAGCTCGCAATTCTTGCCGTATTTCTCGAAGCTCTCGGCGACCTGCGCCGCCAGCTCGCGGGTCGGCTCGAGGATCAGCGAGCGCGGCATGCGCGCCTTGGCGCGGCCGTGGTTGAGGATGTCGATCATCGGGAGCACGAAGGCCGCGGTCTTGCCGGTGCCGGTCTGCGCGCAACCGAGCACGTCGCGTCCCATGAGGATGGTGGGGGTGGCCTGAGCTTGGATCGGTGTGGGATTCTGGTAGCCGAGATCGGCGATGGCGCTCAGGACTTCGGGGCTTAGCCCCAGATCAGCAAAGGTCATGTTTTCCGAAGCGGGCGAGTGCGAGGACTTCTGGGGACGGCCGATGCCCGCGAATCCAGGCCGCCAAAGTCGCGGGAAATATATGGAAAATCTGCATTTTGTCAATGTGACGGCCCTCCGCTAAGTTTGCATTGCGGGGTCCAGGGAGTGCATGGCTATGTTGATCTCCAGGTCGGAATCTCAGCTTCTGGTCGTGGACGTGCAGGAGCGCCTGGTGCCGGCGATGGAGCCGGAACGGCCCTTCATCGCCGCTTGCGCCAAGCTCCTCGAGGCTGCCAATGCGTTGAAAATACCGGCGATGGCCTCGGAGCAGTATCCCAAGGGGCTGGGCCGGACCGTGCCCGAGCTCGCCGGGCTCGTGCCCGAGGCCAATCGTTACGAGAAGATGGAGTTCTCGTGTTACGCGAACGGCCCGATCCGCGAAGCTCTCACGGGAGTGAAACGGCCGCAGGTCCTGCTGGCTGGAATCGAGGCCCATGTCTGCGTGCTGCAGACCGCGCTGGAGCTCGCGGCGGCCGGGAACGCGGTCTTCGTGGTCGCCGATGCCACGGCCTCGCGCCGGCCGGAGAGCCGGGAGACGGCGTTCCGCCGGATGGCCGCGGCGGGCGTGACGCTGGCGACCGTCGAGATGGTCCTGTTCGAGTGGCTGCGCAGTGCCGCCGATCCGGAATTCCGCGCCGTCACGAAACTGATCCGCTAGGCCCTAACAGCTCGGCCAGATGCACAGGCTGTCGCGCTGCCGCTCGCGGCTCTCGTCGGTCTGCGTCGGGAAAAGCTGGACGGTGGCCTGCCGGAGGAACTGCCGGAAGCGTGGGTCGTCGGGACCGGTGACGCCGTCGATCGACCCGGAGAGATAAGTCAGCGCATGGTCCGTCCCGCGGCAGAGCGCCGCGACCATGGAGATCCTGCCATTGACCTGGCCGGCCGTGCCGGCGGCGCTGCAGGCGAGGTTGAAGTTGGAGGCGTCCGGGCCGAAGGCGAAGTGGAGGCGGGGGCCCTGGCCGTTGCCGATCGCCGCGTTGCTCGGCGCGATCGCGTCATAGACGACCTTCGCCATCTGGTCGGACGGAATCGAGAAGGGATTGCCGCTCACCTCGACATAGAGCGGTCCGGTATAGGGCAGGCGCGCGTATTGCACCGGATCGTAGCTGGAATCGACGTTGACATAGCTCACCGTGCCGACGCCGCAGGCGCTCAGGAAGAGCGCCGTGCCGAGCGCGACCGATGAAAAGAGGCGGGACATGGATACGAACTCCTGTTGGGGCTTGCTGGCAAATATGGCGATCCGCTAAGCCACATTCAGCCGGCTGCCGAGATTGCG